>NZ_JAKUFY010000003.1:0-125362 GCF_022663675.1 Bacillus cereus group sp. BfR-BA-01355 | reverse complement strand
ACCTACGTGAATGGGACTGTCCTTCTTGTCGTACACACCATGATAGGGATATTAACGCAAGTATCAATCTAAAGAATGAAGCGATAAGGCTTCTAACCGCAAGGACTGCGGAGATAGCCTAATCAATTAGAGTTCGATAGAACTCTTTACTTAGGAATCCCCCCACTTCTAAACGAAGTGAAAGTGGGGGTAGTTCAAATAAGAGGATAATTATGGTTTTTGTAGAATAAATAAGTCGGGAAAGGCGGGAAGATAGTACCATATATGGATATAAAAATATTTGAAATGCGTGAAAAACGATTAGCAGAACTATTAGGTGCAAAGGTACTATGGGAATGTATAAGTGCAGTAATAGAGAGAATTAAAAAGCAAGAATTAGAGTCTATACTAGATTTATTAGAAGACCTATTCATATATGTGCAAGAAACTATTCAAATTATGAATCAACGCATAACAAAAGCCTCTGTAAAAACAGAGGCTAATGGTATAGATAAAGATACATTATTTATGGAAGCGTATGTAGAATTAATTAATCTTAAGTTTCTTATTTTTGAATTAGCTGTAGAGCTTTCATTTGTTCTAAAAGAATTAAATTGTTTTGTTCAATCATCTTTGCCACTGCTTCGAAGTGAGCTTGATTCTCAAGAACCTCAATCTGCTTCTCTTTAGGGAGTGATTGAAGTATTTCTTTTATTTCTTTACACTCGTATATGTTATTCTCCGAGTCTTCAATTAATTTATTGCGTCGATTGGTGTATTCAAGTGCACCTAAAGTTGCTAATGCGCGAGGATCTAATCCTAGAATTTCCATGTATTCCTCTCCTTTCCTCTACAATAATTCGATAGGAGCAAGGAGATTCCTTTAATGATTTGGTAAAATTGTGAAAGGTGACACTTATGTTAACTTGAATATCTTTTACTAACTTATTCTGTATAAAAAATAGCTGCACTCAAGTACAGCTAGTCTTCTTCACAAACTTATATGGCCTCGATGACAAATTGGGATTGAGGTATATATAGTAATTGGGCTGCTAAGGAAGTTGTTGTGTTAGCAAATGGATATGCTTCCTTATAAAGAAATTTACTATACACTATTTCATTCATTTCAAAGGTCGTATACAGTTTTTTAAGGATTTTTTGAGAAATTTTATTTGTGCAAGCAGCAATAAAATCAAAATCTTTTTTACTTATCTCTTGAATGGCATGTGAAAGAAGGGTAGTGACTATACCACTTCCCATCCAATCTGGATGACAAGCGCCCATATCTAGATAGACCAATTTTTCTTTATCTAAATGAGAAAACTCAATAGATTCTGTCTCTAATGTATCTAAAAGTTGAAAAATAGGTTCCATTTGCGGGCATAGTTCAATCGCTTTCTCTGTATCTATTAGTGGCTGGGTTACTTTTTTTGTTAAAAGAACTCCAACAATTTGAAAATTTTCTATTGCTACAAATGACATAGCTTGAGATACAGCTTGTTTCATCATTTCTTCGCACATTTTGTGAAAAGGAGCAAAAGGAATTTGTAAACTGCTTACAAGAGGTTCATTATTCACAAAAGAATGTGCAAGTAAATGTGCTGCATCTTTCACGTGGTGTGTATCAAGTAGCTCTATATTCATATGTTTTTCCTCTTTCCTGATATAGTTAATAGTAATTAAAAGGATTAAAAATTTTATTTCATTTAGTTAAGTTTAACTATTAAAGCGCTAACAAATATGGTTATGAAACATATGAATGAATCTGTTTAGTAGCAATCGAAATATGTTCATAAAGAAATGCTACGATCTCATCTATACATTCAACAGTTGTATATGGAGAGATAGAAAAGAATTTTAATGTAGAAATCGGATTTCTATCATAACTGTTTATTACATCTACTACACAAGAACGAGTTGTATCACCAAAAAATACTTGATCGCGATTTTTTCCTAGGTAATTAAATAGGTCTATATTTAATCGGTTTGTATCCTCAATTTCTTCCTTTGTTGCAAGACCTATTCGTTCTTTTTCCCAATTTTCTTGGCCATCTCCATTCATATAGAACCGAAAAGTTGTAATTGGTCCATATGTAAAATCATTTGTGATTGCGACTTGAGGTAGCGCCTTGCGTAACTTCTCTCTAAATAATAGATTTACACGAATATAATTTGCTAATAATTTTTGATAACCTTCTATTCCAAAGGCTAATAGATTGATATACATGGGAATAGCGCTACCAGCTCGTGAACATTCTAAGGTATAGCCTGTATGATAACTTCCATATGATCTATTACCAAGGTAAGGTGTATCATCTTGTTCAATGTCCATCAGTTGTAAATCAGTATGATTTTTTACGATTAGAATACTTGAAGCATAAGATGTTTGTCCTAATTTATGAAAATCAAAACATACACTGTCTGCAAGGGACATATATTGCATTTTATCTTGTACGTATTGTAAGGCATTTTTCACATTAGGTTCAAATGCGAGTGGATTTTCTTCGAAACTATAATTATTAAAGAAACTATAGAATCCGCCCATTGCAGAATCAGCATGGATATAAATAGGTTTTAATTTATATTTTCTCTGTATTGTTTCAGCGCTCTCTTTAATTTTTTTTATATCATCAATGGTAAAAGCATCTGTTGACCCCATAGTAGCTAGAATATAGAGGGGGATACCGCCATTTTTAATAACTTGTATCATTTTATTCTCTAAATCTTCTATATCCATAGAATTTGTATAAGGATCAGTTTTCACTTTTATTAAGTGATTTGACCCAATACCAGTTGCTTCAGCTGACTTTAATAAACTATAATGTGCATTTTCAGAAGCAAAGCAATATACATTTTGTGGAGCACCATATTCTTTTGCTGATGGGAATTGTTTAGAAATTGCTAAGCGTAAGCTCGAAAACACGCATCCTTGTCCACCCCATGTTGTATAGCCGCCACTGTTATGTGGATTATAACCTATCAGTTTTGAAAGCATGGATACCACTTTTACTTCTGCTTCTGCTGCCCCTGGACCATATACATCCCAAACACCATTACCATTTAAAAGGGACATGGTTATTACACCTAATAGTGAAGGTATACTTGGTAGTGGTACAGCGTTAGACAAGTAATATTTATTTGGATAAGGATGACCATTCATAAATTGGTTTAGCTCTTCTATAACCTCAGACATAGTGATTCCAGCTAGTGGAATATGACTTTGGTGAATTAAGCTATTGTAGTATCCTTCTGATTTTTCCTCACATTTACCTAAAGTAGCTCGCTCTTCATTTTTTAATCGGTCAAGATTTTTAATTATTTTCTGCATAGATTCTAATAAAAGTTGTTGTTTTTCTTCATTTCCGTCAACGCTCGGAAATAGCTTTAAAATATCTTGCATGCAGTCACTTCTCCTTGTGAAAAACTGGATTTTTATTTTACTTGGTTAAACATAAGGGTATAATAATTTGTAATTGCCCTTTTGAATACTTAGAAATGAGAAGCTATTTAGAAAAAAATGTAATTCCATAGAAGATTATATGAATTATGGAATTTAAAGTAAAGAAAAATTTTTTGATTTATTTTAAAAAAAGTAATTGTGAGATAATGAAGTTTCTAAAAATATTTCTGAATTAATTGTTTATTTGGTTTGCATGTTGCCCTAGCATGTATTTAACTAATGTAGTAGATATTTTAATATAATGTAAAACGTATTATAAGGTAGTTGAATAAAAGGGTTCAACTACCTTATAAACTGTAGAAATTGTTGGGGAAAGATAAAAAATAGGGTGGAAGTGCTAAAGATATGTTCTAGTTGGGAAGAAGTAGTAGTATGGATTTGGTAGAAAAATCAGCATAATTTTTTATGGAATAATAATTATTCGATCAAAGTTTTTTAATGAATTCAATTTCATTGTCTAATAATAATGGACGAGTTAAGTGTGAAGAGTTTTCTTCAACCTGAGTAGAATTTTTTGCACCAGGAATAGCAACTGAAACGGCTGGGTGACTTAAAACATAACGTAAAGCAACTTGCGCTAAACTTCGATTTGAACGTACAAGTGAACGTAATTTCTCTACTGTGTGTAAGCTATCTTTAAACCACTTTTCTTTTGGCCAATCTTTTCTTAAATCATCGTCTGGAAATTGAGTTTCATGATTAAATTTCCCAGTTAAAATCCCCATCTTAAGTGGACCTCTTATCACAGCACCTAAATTATGTTTTTCAATATAAGGAAGGATGTCTTTTTCGGGCTCTTTATTCAGAATACTGTAATCGAATTGTACAACATCTAAATCATCATTCTGATTAAAATGTTTAATATAATCTAAATCATTAGTAGAAACGCCAACTGCTCTCACTTTGCCAGATTTTTTTAAGGTTTGGAAAGCTTGTAGAAAGGCTTCTGTTTCTTCATGTTTATCCCACCAAATATGACAAAAGTACACATCTATATAATCCGTTTTAAGCCGCAGTAAACTAGCCTCAAACGCATCAATGATCTTTTGAGGATCTCCATAAACGGCTGGTTGATTGGGGTCATAATGATGACCAATTAAACCACCTTTTGTAGAAAGAATGATATCTTGCCTGCGATTATTTATAGCTTTTGCAACTAACGTTTCACTATGACCTAATCCATAAACATCAGCAGTGTCAATAAAATTAACCCCTAGGTCAATTGCTTTTTCAATTGCATCAATGGATTCATTATCTTTTACTGCTCCCCATTCATCTCCACCAATTGCCCAAGAACCGAATCCTATCTCTGAAACTATTACTCCCGTGTTACCTAATAATCTATATTCCATTATGTACGGACTCCTCCTTTACATTTTATGTTATTAGCAGTATATATAGTGACCAGTTGGAATATTCTTGAATTTGTTTTCGGAGTATAAATTAGGCTATTTCCTTTAATAAAATATGTAAGATTACTGTATAAAAAGAAATTAGAATTATTAGTGAAATGGTTTTTTATGCTTAAATTGAATAAAAGTATGAACTGTTACAGTATAAATATGAGTTTTATTCATAATTTTAATAACTATGCAATAAGTGAAATAAATGTTGAATCTAGTCGGAAAATATAGATTTACAAATTGCAGAATATGTACATATAGTTGTAACTGTAAATATTATCCGTTTTTAAATATTTATAAAAGGAGAAATTCATATGAAAGAAATACAAAAGAAATATGAAATTGTAGAAGAATTAGATGTAACAGTAGGCCAAGAAGCATTATGGATAGCTCATCAAATGGAAATAGAAAAAGGAATGAACAATGAACCGATTATAATAAAGTTAAAAGGAAATCTTCAAATAGAGGTTTTAAAGAAAACGCTTACTACAATAGTGCAATCACATCCGGCGCTACGTACAATATTTAAGAAGAGGGATGAAAAGATAAAGCAATTAATTCAAAGGAATGTAGAATTTGATATACCAATTAAGGACTTAACTGCTTTTAAAAACACAGAACAAAAATCTATTTTAAAAAATTTCTTAGAATCTATAGTGAATGAGAAATTTAGTTTAGAAGAGGGGCCTTTGTTTAAATTCCACATTATTAAATTCAGTGAAGATACATTTGTTTTACATTTAATGTTTCATCACATTATTTACGATGGATGGAGTTTAGGAGTCTTCATCCGACAATTATCCAATACGTATGGTGAATTACTTCAAGGGAAGACAAATGTAGAATTTGAATCTCCTTATAAGAACCTCGTAGAGTATGAGGAGGGTTTTATTGATAGTGCAATATATAAAGAAGGATCATCGTATTGGAAAGATTATTTACAAGGTGAATTAACTCCTACAGAGTTTCCTATTGATTTTAATAAAATAAATGAAAAGAGATATACAGATAAAAATATAAGCAAGAATATTAATTCGGATCTATTTTATCAAATACAATGTTTTGCTAAAAAAAATAATATAAGTATTTATCGAGTAATGTTAAGTACTTATTGTACCTTGCTTCATCAAATGACAAATGCTGAAGAGATAATTGTTGGTATTCCAATTAATACTAGACCACATACAGAAGAACGAAATACTTTTGGCTATTTTGTTAATACAGTACCTATATGTATAACAATAGAAAAGGGAGAAACATTTAAGGGGATACTTAATAAAGTGAATAAATCTATTCATCTAGCTATTACGTATAAACATAATCCTTATTCACATTTAGTAAAAGATTTGAATCTAAATACAAATACAAATCATAATATGGTATATTCCACAGCATTTAATACGATGAAGATACCGGAATTAAAAATTCCTGATATTGAGTCAACAGTTTTAACAGATTGTAAAAGAGTAAATCCTTTTAATATGACCTGGAGAATAATGCGATATGAAGGGGAAACAGAGAATAAAATTGAGATTGACTATAACTCAGCATTATATAAACCAGAGAGTATTAGTGATTTAGTCGAAAGATATATATATTTGTTACAAAAACTAATGAAGAATGTGAACGAGCCTATCTATTCATTGGATTTGCTTTTAGAGAAAGATCATCGTCTATACAAAGAAATGAACTCAAATGCTCTTACATATCCTAATTCAAAAACATTAGATCAATTAATAGATTTACAAGCATTAAAATCACCAAATCAAATAGCGATTTCAATGGGGGATAAATCCATTACCTATTATGAATTGCAGCAAAGGTCAAATCAAATAGCGAATTATTTACGTGAAAATGATTTGGAAAAGGGACAACGTGTAAGTATTACAATGGAGAGAGAGATTGATACCATTGTATGGATTCTAGGTATCCTAAAATCAGGTGGAGTTTATGTACCAATTGATCCAAAGTTTCCTGAAAAAAGAATAGAATATATCTTAAAAGATAGCGAAAGTCAAATGATTATTACGAAGAAAGAATACAGGGGATTGGTTGAAAGTTTTGCGATTCATACAATTTATCTAGATGATTTTCATTACGCTAATTCTATAGAAAATATTGCGCCTACACATACCATAGAAGATGCAGCTTATATTATCTACACGTCAGGTTCAACAGGTTTGCCAAAAGGAGTTGTTGTACCACATAAAGGAGTTATTAATTTATCATATTCAGTAATCAATACATTTCATTTAGGAAAAGAAGATGTGTTTTTACAATTTGCAACAATCATTTTTGACGCCTCCATTATGGAAATATTTCCGATTTTGCTATGTGGAGGGAGAATGCATTTAATTTCTGAAATCGAAAAACGTTCAGCAGAGGAATTTATAAATGTAATTCAAAAGAATGGTATTACAAATGTGGTTTTACCAACTGCGTTTTTTAAATTAATAGCTGATATGCCAAAAGAAATGTTACTTAAATTAAATTCTGTAAAACGTGTATTTGTAGGAGGGGAAACTTTACCTGCTGAATCAGTTCGTAAATGGCAAAGTAAATTAGGGTTAAAGATTCCAGTTCTTAATGCATATGGTCCTACTGAAACTACTGTATGTGCAACCATGTATGAAGTAAATGGTGAGATACAAAAAGAAATCTCTAATATCCCAATAGGTAAACCAATTGCTAATAGTGAAGTTTTCGTGGTTAGTCCGTTTAATACGTTATGTCCGTCAGGTGTAGTAGGTGAGTTATTTATTGGCGGTGATGGAGTTGCCAACGGATATTTAAATCAAAAGGAAAAAACAAAAGAGGCGTTTATTTCTTTTGGTAAATCCTATAATCACGATAAAAAGATTTACTGCACTGGAGATTTAGTACGTCTTTTACCGAATGGAAATTTAGAATTTATCGGAAGGAAAGATAATCAAGTAAAAATACGTGGGTATCGAATTGAGCTGGATGAAATCGAAGGAACATTATTTAAACATCCAGAAGTGAGAGATGCTGTAGTATTCACTTATCAAAACGACAAAATCGTTAGTTTTTATTTATCAAAAGACAATACAGAACCAAAACAAGAGGCATTAAAAACATTTTTAAGTGAAAGTTTACCAGATTTTATGATGCCAAATTATGTATTTCACCTTGGAAGTTTTCCTGTATCACCAAGCGGGAAACTAGATAGAAAAAAATTAGAATTACAAATCCCATCTTTACTTGAAAACATGCAGAAGCAATATGTTCCACCGATAAGTGAAACAGAAAAAAGATTGGCAAAAACATGGGCAGAGATTTTAAATTTAGGGAAATATAGAATCGGCAGAGATGATGACTTTTTTAAACTTGGGGGACATTCATTAATTGCTGTGCAAGTGTTAAATCAAATTCAAAAAGAGTTTCATCTAAAAATTGAAATTAGAGATATTTTTGAGCATACAACGATTGCTAGTCTATCAGCTTACATCGATAAATTAATGATAGTAAATCAAGATAGGGCAGAACAGGAGATGCAAGTATTAAAAGTAGCAGATAAGGAAAGTTATCAGTTATCAAGTGCTCAAAAAAGAATCTGGTTTTTAAATAAGTATAACGCCATTAATAGAGTATATGATACACCACTACACATATATATTGAGCCGAGTTTGAAAAAAGATATCTTACAAGATACCATAAGATTTTTAGTTGAACGACACGAAATGCTACGAACAGTGTTTATTGAAAGAAATGGGGAGCCTAGACAAGTCATCTTAAACTCAATAGCGATTGATTTGATTCACGATGAGATTGAACACATGTCTAAAAAAGAACAACAAGAATATATACGTACAACAATAAATCAAACGGATCATACACCATTTGATTTAGAAAATGGCCCTCTTTTTAGGATTAGAATTTTTAATCTGAATAAGAAAAATTCTTATTTATATATCAATTTACATCACATTATTACAGATGAGTGGAGTGTAAGGAATTTATTAGATGAATTAATGAAGGTATATAGTGCCTTTGCAAAACGTAGAAATCCTGAGTTGCCAACTATCTCTAATCGATATGTAGATTATGCTGAGTGGGAACAGGAGCAGTTAAATTTAGGTCGGTGGGATAAGGAAAAATCTTATTGGATGGCCGAACTTGCAGCATCTCTTCCTATACTAAATCTTCCTTTAGATTTTAGTAGGAATCGTCAAAGTACAAATAAGGGTACAGTATTTGAAATGAAGTTAGATAATGAAATGAAAGAGTCTTTGAAACAAGTATGTGAACAAGAGAATGTTTCTATGTATATGCTATTTTTAGCAGCGTATATTCAATTGTTACATTATCTAACGGATCAAAAAGATATTATTGTAGGTACACCGGTTGTTGGAAGGAATCATCAAGAATTTGAACAAATACAAGGATTCTTTGTAAATACCTTAGCAATTAGAACACAATTAAATGATGTGAAAAATTTAACACAGCTATTACAAGTAGTGAGAGAAAAATGTTTGAATTCTTTCCAAAACCAATCGTACCCATTTGATAAAGTAATTGAACAAATAAATCCTGATAGAAGCTTTGGAAATAACCCGATCTTTTCTACTATGTTTAGTTATCAGAAAGATATTCTGCAGCAACATGATGCATACAAGCTTCAGTTGTTACCTAATAAACAAGATATTAGTAAGTTTGACATTTCTTTAGCTGTTGAAGAAGGATTGGATTATGTAGGGGTTTCATTTGAGTATGATATTAATCTTTTCAAGGAAGAGTCAATTAATAGGTTTACTCAAAATTTACTTACTATACTGGAGGCATTTATTCATCAACGAACAGTAACATATGAAAATCTTTCATTCCTATCACAGGAAGAAGAATCTTTATATAAAAAGGTAAATCATACAGAAAGACCATATCCTTATTTTCAAAATATACAGGAGCAATTCTATATGCAAGTAGATAGACAATCCAATCGTATTGCTGTAGCGACTGAAACGGAATCTCTAACATATAGACAATTAAATATGAGCTCTAATCAAGTAGCTCAACATTTACTCGAAAAAGGTATAAAAAGAGGTGATAAGGTAGCCATATTTTTAGATAGAAGTATGAATAGTATCGTTTCTATGCTTGGAATATTAAAAGCCGGTGCTGCCTATATACCAATCGATGTAAAATACCCTGAGGATAGAATAAATTATATAGTTCGTGACAGTGAGGCATGTAGAATTATAACGAGTAACAAATTCAAAAGTCATTTGAATGTAAGTGATTATAAGGTTTCAATAATAGAGGATATATATCGTACGACTATAAATGATGATGTGAAAATGTTAAATAAACCAGATGACTTGGCATATGTAATTTATACTTCAGGATCAACAGGAAAACCAAAAGGTACATTATTAACGCATAAAGGAGTATTAAATTTAGTTGAATGGAGAAATGAAGTATTTCAGATTTCTCCAAATGATAAAGTAACACAGTTTTATTCCCATAGTTTTGATTCTTCTGTATCGGAAATTTTTTCTACCTTGTTAAATGGGGCGGAACTATATGTATTAAGTGATGAACAGCGCTATTCAACTGTCGCATATGCTCAAGCCATTCAAGAAACTCAAGCAACTATTTCTGACTTACCAACAGTATTTTTCAATGAATTATCAACTTCATTAACTAAACTGGATAGCGAAAAGATACGTTCTTTAAGATTTATAATAATGGGAGGGGAAGCTGCATCAACAAATGCTATTAGAAGTTGGCAAAATACTTTTAAAAACCAAGTACAGCTGGTAAATGAGTATGGCCCTACTGAAGCAACCGTTTCAGCAATGTATTATTTCATACCAGTTTTAGAAGGCGACAATAATCTTTTAGGAAGCATACCAATTGGTATTCCTATTTCTAATACAAAGGTTCATATATTGAATTCATATATGCAACATTGTCCGGTAGGGGTTATGGGTGAATTATATATTGAAAGTTTAGGATTGGCTCAAGGGTATTGGAAGCAGGAAGAAAAAACAAAACAGGCATTTATTTCAAACCCATTTTCAGAAGACAATAGTAAAAGATTATATCGAACAGGTGATTTAGCAAGGTGGTTACCAAATGGAAATATAGAATTTATGGGAAGAAAAGATAAGCAGGTTAAAATTAGAGGGCACAGAATTGAATTAGGAGAAATAGAAGATGCAATGTTACAACTTGAGGGGATAAGTCAGGCTGTGGTAACACAAACGAAAGATGGAATGTTACTGCAAGCTTATTATAAAACAGTGGACGGTATAGGGATAGAGAAAAATAAGTTAGCTTTACATTTATCAAATGTATTGCCAGAATATATGGTCCCTAAATATTACTCTCATGTGTTAGAAATCCCAATAACGGCGAACGGGAAAATTGATTTTGAAAAACTGCCAAAAATAGAGTTTGATCATGAGAAAAACGATGAGTGTAAACTTAAACCTCAAACTAAAGTGCAAAAGAATATTGCAAAGATATGGTCTGAAGTTCTAAACGTAAAATCTATAGGGTTAAAAGATGATTTCTTTAATTTGGGTGGACATTCTTTAAAAGTTATGCCGGCATTAGTCAAATTAAAACCGTTATACCCTAACTTGAAAATTCAAGATTTCTTTAAGTATAGAACAATAGAAAAATTAGCCTCTCATATTGAAGAGATGGAAGATATGTCGTTCAAGAAAGAGAAAAATATGAATGTAGCATGTAGGGAAAATGAAACGAAAACGACTCCTGTTTATGAAACAACTAAATTAGAAGAATGTGAGTTAGATATGGTGAATTATCCAAAAGCAGTTTTCCTTACAGGGGCAACAGGATATTTAGGAGCACATATTTTAGAACGAGTATTACAGTTACCATCTACGACTATTTACTGTTTAGTAAGAAAAAATGAGGATCAAGTAATTGGTGCAAGGTTAAAAGAAAGAATGGAGTTTTATTTCGGTAAAGAAATTCTCCAAAAGTTGAAGGAGAGAGTAGAATTAATTGAAGGGGATTTATCTTTGATGAATCTAGGTCTAGATTCAAAGCAATTGGACTATTTAAAGAATAGGGTAGAGTCAATCATACATTGTGGTGGAGAAGTTAGACACTATGGAGAACGTGAGCATTTTCAAAAGGTAAATGTTCAGTCTACAAAATACTTATTGGAATTAGCTAAGAACACAAATGCACGTTTTCATTATATATCGACTTTAAGTGTAGTAGGTCAGGCTGAAAGCGATCCAAAAGAATTTGAATTCTTTGAGTCTAATTTTGATAGAGGGCAAAATTTAGATAATCTGTACCTGGAAAGTAAGTTTCAAGGCGAGAAAATGGTCAGAGAAGCAATGGAAAAAGGAGTTCGTGCCACGATATACCGTGTGGGGAATTTAGTGGGTAACTCTAAAACAGGTAAATTTCAATACAATATTAATGAAAACGCATTTTATAGATTATTAAAAGGGATATGCCTATCTAGCATAGCTCCAGACGTTAATACGTATGTAGATTTAACGCCTGTAGACTATGGAAGTTTAGCTATTACTGAATTATCTTATAAGGCCAATACAGTAAATAAAACCATGCATATTTGTAATCCACATCAGCTTAAATGGGACCAATTTATTAATAGTTTACAAGCTTTTGGATACGATATCCTGTTAATGAAACAAGAGAAGTATATAGAGAAGTTTTTTTATACGAATCTAACTACTGATGAACAGAAAGCTTTAGAGCTCATAATGCCTTTATTAGAATCTGTAGAAGAGCTATCAGTAGCTATACCATCTTGTTTATACACGCAAGGATATTTGAAGAATATACATTGTTTAGAGCCAAATCAAGAATACATCAATGTGTTATTAAATTATGCTATGAGTATAGGGTATTTACCACTAATTAAAGAACCAATACTGTTGTAGTATACTCTATCGATTTTGAACAAAAAAGAGCCTGTTTTCTATTGGGAACAGGCTCTTTTTCTGGAAAGATAACTACTTAGTGGTACGGAACAGATTCCTTCTCAATAGGGTTGGGAACGCACTATTGAAAATATGAATACACAATTATGCGTTTTTATAGTAATAAAATTTAATATATAGTTGAAAAGTTTTTGATAGATAGTTTTAAATTATTTTTAGAAATTTATTTATTAATATTAAAAATCGAAGATGATACTTTGAAGTTAAATGACATTTAAAACATTGCTTAATTTCTGTATTCTAGAGTGGGGGGAGATAAGTTGAGGGGAAATGAAAACATATCAACGAAAGAAAAGATTTTGAATACAATATTGGAGTTAATTAAAGACGAAGGTTTGTAAAGGTATTCATTGAAAAAACGTTTATAAAATAAACTTAATCACCTTTACAAACAGTATGGTGTAATGAAATTTTTGTGGTATTTTATGTATAATTTAATCAGAATGAGAAAATTAAAGTATCGCTTATAAAGGAGATGAGAAAATGGAGTTATTATAAGAATTAGTTATTTTAATAAATTAAAATTTTAATTGTTTGAGAAAAGGGTGTGGAGTTAGTTGGATGATTTAACAGAATTATTAAATATAGTAACGAAAATGGGGGTTATTCCATTCTTAATCCCAATTATCTATTTTATGATTAATAATTTTAATATTACAGATATTGAAAAGAAATTTTTAACTAATTTTCAAAGACTGCAAATCTTCTTAGCTAATATTTTAATAATTTTTTTTTGGAAGTATTTCCATGGCATTTCCTTTATATAATGAGTTTGGAGAAGAGAATGGTAAGAAATTATTTTTTTACTACTTAGTATAAAACCCCCTTATATCTTTATATATTTATATAATAATTAACTTATTTAAAAAATTAATCCTACTGCATCTAAAATGTTTGTTAATTAAGGGGATATAGAATGGAGAATAATGAGGATTATCAGTAAATCTCAGGTGGTGTTAAGTAGGAACGGTAAAGAAGATGAGGGATGTTACGGAAGGATAGAAGCCTAGGAGAAACTGATTATTACAGTTATTCTCTTAGACTTTTTTTATTTTTTGGTAAGAATAATATTGGAGGTGTTAATGAAATGAATAAAAACTGGATGAAAGTATTCATTGCAGCTTTTTTTGAAATTTTTTGGGTTATTGGTTTAAAATACGCAGATAACTTTTGGGCCTGGACTGGAACTGTTATTGCTATTATCATTAGCTTCTATTTAATGATAATGGCCGGACGAAAAATCCCTGTAGGAACCGTATATGCAGTTTTTGTAGGGATAGGTACAGCAGGAACTGTTTTTTCAGGAATCCTATTTTTTGGAGAAGAATTTAAGTTGAGTAAAATTCTATTAATTTTATTCTTACTAGCAGGTGTAATTGGTTTGAAATTAGTTACTAAAGATAAAGTTGAGAAGGAGGGCGATTCCTAATGGCATGGTTGTTTTTAATTCTAGCTGGTTTATTTGAAATGCTAGGGATTTCAATGATAAACAAATTGCACAATGATCGTAGCTGGAAATCCTTACTTTTTCTAATTTTTGGATTTGGAATAAGCTTTCTATTCCTTGCTTATGCAATGAAAACGCTCCCTATGGGAACAGCATACGCAGTTTGGACTGGTATCGGCGCTTCAGGTGGGGCGATCTTAGGCATGCTTCTATATGGAGAATCAAAAGACTGGAGACGAATCATTTTTATTGCTATGGTTTTAGGAGCAGCAATCGGTTTAAAGCTTGTTTTATAAAAGATCAAGCCGTTTTTTCTTGGATTTCCCCCGTTAACAAATTTATGAGTATAAAATCAAAATCTAGGTGTATCAATTTTAATTTTAACTACAGGGGTCTCGTCATATCACCATCAAGTTAAGATAAACAAATACCCTAAAACGAGAAAATGTACATCTCCAGGTGAAAATGTACATTTTTTTGTTTTAGGGTGTTATAAAATTCTTAAGTTGATGAATGTGTGTCGTGCCCACTATAAAGAAATTAAGTTCATCTTTTTTCTCAATATGGGTATATAATGTAAAGCTTTATAATTATTTACACAGCGGTGTTTTGAATAATATCAAACAAAAAATCGATGGGGGTTTTTAATGCCTAAGGAACTTCAAATACCTGTTGTAATAGGTTGTTATCCAACTTGAATACAGAAAAGAGGAGTCCTATATGAAAATTGAGTTGTTAGAGAAAAAACATATACAAGAGGCAACGGATTTGATTGCAACAGCCTTTGTACAGAATGAACCATTAGTAAGTTATATACAAGTTCCCTTATTTTCCTATAAGAAAATATGTGAAGAAATGGTGGCCCGAGCTATTCAGCAAAAGATGTCATGGGTAGCTATGAAGGACGATGAAATGGTGGCAGTCATTTTATGCCGAAAAGCGGAGAGACCGTTAATAGATAAACAAACAGCAATTCAAATATGTCCACCAGTCGCACCCATTTTACAACTACTAGCAGATTTAGAAGCAAAATCCGCGGAATTTTTACAATTACCCAAGGGAAATTTGATTTATTTTGATATGGGAGCCTGCCATCCAAAATGGATGGGAAAAGGAATCATGAGCGCCATCAATATGCTCATTTCTCATGCTGTAACATTAATGGCGGAGAATCAATCAAATATTATCACAGCATGTACCAATAAAATCTCTAATAAACTATGGACAAGACAATATCAAGCGATTCAACTGAATGAGATTGTATATGATTCATTTTGTTATCAAGATAATTATCCGTTTGCTGGCATCACTTCTTCCACAGAAGCCCAATTATTATATATGCCGACTGCTCACATTATTGAGGGACTAGCAAAACAAAAAAGACGTTCTCATACTCGTATATAAACATTTATAGCCAACGTATTTATAACAAAGATACTAAAAAGAATAGCTAACAAAATCATTTGAAGAAGGGTGTTTTTGCCCATCCCTCAAGAAGGAAGACTGCTCTTACGTTAAATACATGGTCAGAATGTCAGTACTTGGTTACCGCCGCATCGCCAGCAACTTAAGAAATTGATTGTTCCCCAAAACGATTACCATAAACCTTTACCAAAAGTATGTTGCACAGACACAGGGTTTAATTGTTACAAAAATGTTACTACACGTACAATTTTCTCGAAATGGTAGGGTGCCTCCAAATGGAAAATAGCAGGATTTTTGTTAGCATGCAATAATGCATGTTCATTCAGCGAAAAAATCTGGTAAAATCTAAGCACCTGTTCTATTTTTTTCAGTTATCTTGGAAACCTTACTTCTTAATTACCCAAATGGGAGGCGCTTTATCGCGTCTTTTTTTTATTTTCAAAAGGATCGGCTTAATTTCTTCTTAGGGCCGTATTTTAATTTAAATGTGATACGATAGTTGTATATAGACAACAATGAGAGGCAGCAAGTATTAGAAGATAAGTAGATAAAATTAGGGGGCGCATTTCATGTATAACTTACAAGAAGATATGTATGAACAATTGAAAGAGAAAAAAGAGGAAGTTACTGTGTTTTTAAAGAATGGCGTTCCAGTACGTGGGCAGATCCTTGCAATGGATAAATTCACCGTTCTTATGATTGCTCATGGTAAGCAACAACTAGTCTACAAGCAAGCAATTTCCACAATTCTTAAGTAATTCTTTTTCCTTTTTCGAGGGAAGAGGAAAAAACAAAAAAATAGAAGATTGAGATCAATCTTCTTCAAAAAAAGGAACAGATGACAGATTACTACTCCAACTCTTAATCAATTATATATAAGCGTATAGTAATATTCAATCCATTATGAATTTTCTCAACATATTTGTCTTGTTTTTAAATTATAATATAAGTAATTCTTTTTATTATTATATATTTGTTCTTTTCTGTTGCAGAATCCTTATGATAAGGATTCTTTTTTTATATCAAAAATCACAAATAAAAAAAGATAAGATCGGGAACAGAATCTTATCTTTAGCACAAGGAATAAACAAAAGGAATAACCATCATATTTTTATGATACTCCAATTTTTGTTAATTTTTAATATTAAAACCATAATTGATAAGTATATCTATATTGAGAAAATTATTACAAAATTAGTTATAAATGATTCAAAACTCCAAAGTAAACTTTTACCCAAAAGTTTACTTTCATTTGACATAATGTATAAATTCAGCAAATACTCCCTTTTCAGATATTTAGGAAAAAATACCCAAGAATGATTTTCTTTTTAGTTATAAAAGTTTTAATTCTTATATAAATTCATAAAGAAATTGATTTTTTCATAAAATATTTTTTGGAAAGGGGTGATTTTTTTGATCACTAACTTGATAATTAATGGAAGCTTTGAAAGTGGAACTCTTGCTCCGTTCATTACAACAAATGTACAAATTGTTAACACAAATAGTCATTCGGGCATCTATAGTGCAAGCTTAATTGGGGGAGAAGCTAATGCTCAGCTCATACAAGCAATCCCTATACCTCCAAATGAAAGTTTTGAATTTCTTATTTCACTTGCTAAAATTGGGGGTGCTCCAAGTCCTCCGCTTTCTATTAAACTTGCTTACTATTATAATTCTATTTTTTTGGAACAAGGCTTAATTATGAGTATTCCACTAAATCATCTTCCGAATGGTAATCAAAGTAATTGGTTAGAGATATATCAAATTACTTCTCCGTCTCCACCTTTAGCAGATAAAGCTATATTACTTATTTATAAAGAAGGACAGGCTGGGAGTTCCAGGGTACTTATAGACGATGTAGCTTTACAGTACGTCACAGCTCTACCGATCGGAGTAACGGGACCATCAGGAGTAACAGGAGTAACGGGAGTAACAGGACCAACCGGAGATACGGGACCAACTGGAGACAATAGTTCAGGGATAACAAACTATTTATATACTTATGATACAACTAATCAATTAATTTCAGTAGGAAGTGCTATTACCTTCAATACAAATGGACCTATAATAGGATCAGCATTGACACACATAGCAGGAACTGAAAATATTATAATTAATATAACAGGAACATATGTAGCTGAATTTAATTTGACAGCTGTACAGGCAAATCAATTTTCTTTTGCACTGAATGGTACACCAATTCCAGGGGGAAGATATGGTACAACTGTAAACCGTATTCAAACCACAGGTAATGTTGCTTTCACAGTTACAACTGTCCCTTCTACATTAACTTTGGTTAACAATACTTCTACAACAGGAACTGTAACCCTTTCGAATAATGGAGGAGGAGCTTTGACAGCAGTGTCTGCTAGTATAAGTGTTTTTCGAATAGGATAAATAATCGAATTTTCATGTTAATTCTCAAAAAATCTTTAATACGTACTCTAAAATATTCATTTTCAAATTATAATATAAGTAACTCTTTTTATTGTTATATATATGTTATTTCCTGTTGCAGAATCCTTATGATAAGGATTCTTTTTTTATATCAAAAATCACAAATAAAAAAAGATAAGATCGGGAACAGAATCTTATCTTTAGCACAAGGAGTAAACAAAAGGAATAACCATCATATTTTTATAATACTTCAATTTTTGTTAATTTTGAATATTAAAATCATAATTGATAAGTATATCTATATTGAGAAAATTATTACAAAATAATCTATAAATGATTCAATACTCCAAAGTAAACTTTTAGCCAAAAGTTTACTTTGGAGTTTTAAGTCTACGGAAAAGGCATAATCCCTTTGTTAGATCTTAATCCAGCTATTAGTTTATACTTAAAAGCAGGGTGAATACCTTTGTTTTTAGTGAATCTATATTACATTTTTAATGGAAATAAACAAAAACTTTTTCTTATAAAAATTTTGTTTTATTAAGGAAATAAAATATACTAGACTATAAATCAATTTATAGAATGAGGTATAATACATTGAATAAACGAAATATTTTTATAGGTGCTGCAATGAGTAGTATTTTATTATTATCTGCATGTGGTAATTCTGATAATCTTGTTACATCGAAATCAGGAAATTTGACACAAGAAGAATTTAATAAAAAGTTAAAAGAAACAGCAGGAAAACCTGTTTTACAACAAGTAATGTTAGACAAGATTTTATTAGATAAATATAAAGTTTCAGATGATGAAGCAAAGAAAAAAGTTGAAGAATTAAAAAAACAAATGGGCGATAATTTTAAATCCTATTTAACACAAGCTGGTGCTAAAGATGAAGATGATCTTAAAACAAAAATAAAAACGCAAATAGCCTTTGAAAAAGCTGTTAAAGCTTCAGTTACGGAAAAAGAAATGAAAGATTACTATAAACCAAAATTAAAGGCAAGTCATATTTTAGTAAAAGATGAAAAAACAGCGAAAGAAATAAAAGAAAAATTAAATAATGGAGAAGATTTTGCAGCATTAGCAAAACAATATTCAGAAGATCCTGGTTCAAAAGAAAAAGGTGGAGAATTACCTGATTTTGGTCCAGGTGAAATGGATTCTAAATTTGAAGAAGCTGCTTATAAATTAGAAGCTGGACAAGTAAGTGATCCAATAAAATCTTCTTATGGTTACCATATTATTAAATTAACAGAGAAAAAAGAGTTAAAACCTTTTGATCAAGAAAAAGATAATATTCGTAAGGAACTAGAACAGAAGCGTTCACAAGATCAACAATGGCAACAACAATTCTTTAAAGATTTATTCAAGAAAGCAGATATAAAAATAACAGATAATGATTTAAAAGATACTTTTAAAGAATTTGAAAAATAAAGCTATGTACAAAAAAAATAACCCCTAGGGGTTATTTTTTTGTACATAGCTTTAAACTAATGAAATAAAATCTACTTACTTGCCTTAAGAATAAGTAGGGGTGTTTATTTCATTTATTTATTATATCATCTTATATCTTAATTATTTATTTGTATAAAAACTAACTATGTTATTGTCATATTTATGTTAAATAAGGACTCCCGCCAGATCGTTATCAATCTAAAATTATGAAGTACCCCCATTATGAAAATTTTATATTTTCGCAGCTAAAGGACAAATAAAAAAGGTCCTTAACAATTTATTAAGGACTGCGGAATAACACCGCAATTTGGGTTGAAACCCAATCAGGTTGTAGAAAATAAATCGCGATTATGATAGCAATTGTATTCCCAAAAGCAATGTTTTAAATGAATTTTAGCATACCTGTAATTATATTAGTATCAACAAAATATGGATTGGATTACAAATAACGGTTTCGAATATTAGAAAAAGTTTTAAAGTTAATAAACTTTAAATATAAATATATAGCTTTTTGTAAGAATGCACCATTCCTCTCTATTTACCTATAATTATATTTTCCATAATTTATTATGAGATTGATATTATTTAAAAGTCTTTTGTATAAAATATTTAATTGGAGTTTTTAGGAATACAAACCTTGATAATCTCTGTTATTTTTTAATTCGCATAATTTTCTGAAAATAAAATCCCACATGTTAAGATTTGTTATATAATGAAATCAAGCCATATGTAAGATGGTTTCTCCGTTACGAGTAATGAGGTAGTTTGATGCACCTTTTATAAATTATCTGAAAAAGAACTTGTAGGATTCCTACAAGTTCTTTTTGCTTTACTTATTGTATTTAGGGTAGAAGCTTTTTAAATATAGTACAAACAATAATAAAGTATTTATCGCTAGTTTGCTAACTAAAACTTTGCGATACAATTAATGTATTAAAAGCTATGAAGAAACATGACATAAGCGTTCTTTATTTTGTAAATTTATTAAACAGTATGAAGAAGCAAAAAAAGGGAACCCTAACGAATAATTAATGAAAATTAAGGGGGTACCAAATGGAGCAAAAAATACAGGTAACAATTGGGGATTACGTTCAATTTTTTTATCGTAAAAATTCTAATTTACAGTTAATCGGATATGTAGTGAGTGTTCTACAGAATACAATTGTAGTAGATATTACAGAGGTAATGGGAATTGAAGTAGATGATGTTAGGCAAGTAGTAAAACATGGTTGCTATAATAAAGTGATTCATAAGCAAATCAAAAATAATGTTTCATAAAAATTGCGCTTAGATAAATCTAGGCGCAATTTTTATGATGAAGTTACTGGATTTTTTGAGATGATGAATACCAGCTGTTTCGTCTTCCATAACGTGAAACCACAGGTAGTAATTATTAAGGCACACCATTACCTCACTTGTTTTCCTTGAATAATCAACTATTTTGTTTCGATTTTTGATATGTTATTGTATTTTTCTTAATTAACTAGTAAATACGTTATTGTTTGACTTGAACTAAGACTTTTCCATGTTCTCTAACAGCAAAAGCAATTACTTTAAAATTTCTAGACAAATCAACTATTTGATATTCAAAATTTTCATGATTCAAAGTAGACGGATGAATAAAAATAATAGGTGTTAACTATGTAATACAAACTACTACCGTCTACATCTACCATTGGCATGTATGGAATCACCCCGAAAATTTAATAAAAGTTACTAATTCCATATGTATTTCAATCTTTATAATTGATCTTAGTAGCAAGAAATATGTTCAATTTCTTTGAAATTCATTATATCTTTCATTTTTCATAAAAATTTATTTTTATTTTAATCATAATTTCTATTGTTTTAGTAAAACATAGAATTGATGTGAAAAAGGAGGAATAAAATATGCAATTAGCTACACATGAATTACGTGATTTAAGTGAATTAATTGCTGGTTGTTATAATACAATTAACATGATGAGTACATACATTCAGCAAGCACAAGATCCAGAATTAAAACAATTATTGCAACAACATTTTCCATTACATGTGCAGGATTATAATTTAAAAGTTGAATTCGTACAGAGTCAAAGTGAACCAAATATTGAAAAATTTCAGCCATCTAAGTTAACGTCTGTACTATCTTCTTACTTAAAAGCACCTGTTGAAGAGTTGCCACCTGTTACTCCGGATGTAAACGGAGTAACACCTAATGACCGAGCAATTGCAACTGGATACTTATTAAATCAAAAGTCGGCAGCTTTAAATTATGCTGGTTCTGTATTAGAATGTGCAAACCCTAGCTTAAGAACATTCTTAGAAAATGCTTTCTTAAATAGTGGTAGACATGCATACGATGTCTGGCAATATATGGTCAAAAAAGGATATTATCCATTATCTACAGCTCCAGAATCAGAAGTGCAAACTTTAGCTAATATATACCAACCTGTTAATCAATCTTTTTAAGCATACAATTAATTTTGAATTCATGTAATTTGATTTAAATACTGTTAAGAATCTTAATTTAAAAAAAGAGGATACTCAATTAGAAACCGCTTGTTTTTTACTTAGGAATTTTTTATTTCAAATGGCCTGTTAGGATGTTAAATGGTGAGTAGTTCAATTTGATATAAAATAATAAAAACCAAACAAATATTTGTTTGGTTTTTATTATTTTATATCAAGAGAGGCAATTTATTTCAAGTATCTAGATTGCTTCATATAAATAAATTTCCCAAGCCGATGTCTTTGATGTAAATATTTTTTCAAGAGATAAATTGTTTTCTGCTGTATTTTCAATTGGGACAGCAGAAAATATGTAACGACCACCCATTTTTTTGAAATGCTCTATATTTAGTTCTACATTTTTCAAGCGTCTGTTCGATTTTTTTGTAAACATATAGTGTTTTCCAAGTTCCTCGGTGAAAATATAACAGCGGCCACCCCATTCGTCAAAATATGTACGAAGCGTTTCATTTTTCGCTAGTTCCTTCTCGATTATTTTTCGGAATTCATATTTATACGATAGAGGATAAAAATTATTGTATGTATCAAGTGTATAGAATCCATTGTACTGAGCGATAGCAGGATGTAAACCAATATTAGCGACACGGTACTGTTCCAAAGGTAAATCGATATACTCTTTTATCTTCTGGAATTGTTCTTCTGCAAAAAATTCCTTTACTGAAGGTTTATTTTGAAGAATAATTTCCTCATTATAAAAGCTTAACAAAATAATTTGAGCAATCACAAAACCTGTTACAGCGGGTCTCCATATTTTCCCTTGTAACCATAAAACTTTTAATCCAAGAGCGAATAAAACATAGATAACTAACGGGCGTAAAAAATGATAACGTGCAAAATTAAATGTATCTAAAATGTGAAAACGTTTTGTTAATGGAAGCCAACCTTTATAAAACCAAAAAGCATACCAAATTGACAAAGCTATGTTAAACAAAAACAAAAAAACAAAGACTTTTTCTTGCTTCCATTGTTTCTTAGTAATGATAAAATACAACGCAATAAGTATGACAGGTAAAATAACAAATGTATGGACTGTCATGACATGGGTATGTCCTAGAAGGAAATTTTTCAATGTGAGGCGGAGAGATCGCCATAACGATAATCTTGCATGAAAATATTCATCTCTACTGTTAGGTGCAGTAGATAAAAAGAAGGAAGATACTAAGCGATATTCTACAATCATGTAAATGAGCGTCATATAAATAACTGAAAAAAGAAAACGAAAGTTCCATTCTTTTTTTATTACTAAGTCCACTAACCAAAGGACTCCCATTCCGCTTAAAAAAAAGAAAAAACCTAAAACAATACTCGAGTATAGAGGAATAAGAGTGAGTACGAAATAGTTCTTCCACGACCTTTCTCCTTTTCGAATATTTAAAAATGCCCAAAGTGCAAGAGGCATTCCGAGAGTACTAAGCATTCCTGACGGCCAGAAAGGAGTAAGAGCAAAAGCTAATGAAACTCCTACTGCAATGACCCTCCATTCCTCTCTAGGTAAAAAATGTTGTTTTAAAAGAATATACATCCCTATAAATGCAACCACTCTTGTAATCGTTTGACTCAATGCATACGCAACCATATTTGGAAAAAAAGCATACAACCAAACGATACCACTAAATTCCGTACTAAATGCGTTTCTTGACAATTGATTGTTTATCACCTGTGGAATGGTAGCATCAATCGGACCTATTATCTCTCCGCTCCTTGCCAAAACCTTATACCAGGACAGATTGGAATCAAGATTATCATGAACGCGAATATGCGCATTTTCTCCAAGAATAAATAAAGGAGACAAATAAAGAATGAGTATGATTGCTGCAAAAACCAGTAACTTTATTTCTTTGTTATTCTGTTTTAAAAACATTGAAAACACCTCGAAAAATTTCAAAAAGTTTATTTATAAAATTTCCTAAACGAAAGAAATTATTCCTGGGTTAATAAGATGTTGTGATTTATATAAATTAAGAAACTTCTTGTATAAACTTAAGTGTGAAAGAGGGAAGAATACCGGAGGGAAATGGATTTACTTCTTAATTTTGATTATTTTTATAAAAAAGAAAAATCTTAACAGTTAAGTGGCTCAAAGACTAGATTGCAGCCATTATTTAATCTAAATAAAGAAAAGAATTATGGCAGTGAAATACACGTGCTACAATTCTTTTTAGTATATTTAAGATTTATTCAATTTGTCTTTATCGTCTACAGCTATATCCTCTTCTATATTTACAGTCTCTTTTACAACATAGATTGGTCGATTCTTACTTTCGTCATAAATACGAGCAATATATTGACTGACAATACCAAGGCCAAGAAGTTGCACACCACTGAAGAATGTGATAGCAACCATAAGTGAAGCCCATCCAGTTTGAATATCTTGTCCAATAAATTTAACAATAACTGAGTATATTAAAACTGCAATAGAAATTAATACAGAAATTAAACCTAAAGTCATAACCATTCTTAGTGGCTTTGTAGAAAATGCAATAATACCATCTGAGGCAAATCTCATCATTTTCTTTAAGGGATATTTTGTTTCACCCGCAAAACGTTCATTTCTTACGTATTCAATATATGTTTGGCGGAATCCAATCCAAGACATCATTCCACGTACGAAACGATTTCGTTCTGTCATTTGTTTGAATACATCTGCTACTTTACAATCAATAAGACGGAAGTCACCTGTGTCTTTAGGAATATTAATATCAGACATGAAATTTAAGAAACGGTAGAAATATTTAGCTGTTACAAGTTTAAACCAAGTTTCACCATCACGCCGTTTTCTTTTCGCGTAAACAACCTCATAACCTTCTTCCCATTTTGCGATAAGTTCTGGGATGACTTCAGGTGGATCCTGTAAATCAGCATCAATGATTACGATAGCATCACCTTTAGCAACATCAATTCCTGCTGTTACAGCTATTTGATGTCCAAAATTACGAGCAAAGTTTATGATTTTAGCACGAGAATCTTCGGCTGAAATACCTTTTAAAATTTCCATCGTCCGATCGGTACTACCATCATTTACAAAGATAAATTCATAATCAATATTATTTTGTAGCATAACAGACTTTAAGCAATTATAACATTCTTGTGCTACTTCTTCTTCAAAATACATAGGAACGATAATTGAAATAAGTTTCTCCAAGCTTTTATCCTCCTTGCAGTAGGAATATATTAAATTATTGCAAATGATTTTGCTTGTTGAATGTCCAAAGTTTATTAAGGAAAAAATTCATTATCATACCAACACTGATAGAAACAAGTTGTGAGATAAACTTATTTATAAAAAGTTTATCAACTAATATGAATAAATTAATTGTATTAAAAGTTAATACAATTATATTTACGGTTAGGAATTTCAAAAATAATGATATCTCTTTATTTTTGAATTCAAAAACCCAATTTTTATTCCAATAATAACTGTTAATAACACCAATTAAATAAGCAAAGCAGTTAGCGGTAAGGTAATTAATACTAACTTTAACCAAAGCTATGTAGCTAATAAGTGTGATAAATGTATTTAATATTCCTATCAAGCTAAACTTTAAAAATTTCTTCATAATGTAGTATCCTCATTTTTATAAAAGATATAAAAAATATATAATGATAATTTGCAGTTTTTTGTATAAATCAATGATTACTTTAAGGATGCATTAGGGATTACCATTTCAAAAAAGAAGATTGTACGTTTAGACATAAATGAACCGGTTCCCTGTAAGATAAAGAACCGGCTATCTATTTACTGTTGCTTTGATGGGATTTTTGTCTTGTAATGGTGATGATTATTAGTTTGATTACCATGTCTCTTTTGGTTGTTAGGTGTAATTTCATCAGCAAATTCCATATTTGCTAAATTTACTTTGGATGGAATAAATGATCTTGTTTTATTTTGAAAACCTTGGAACGTATGTTTTATAGGTTTCATCATACTTGAATTACGTGTTGCCAATACCCCTAAAACTGTTCCTAATCCTAGTAAAGAAGCCCAAATCCATCCTTTATTGTTCTTCTTTTTATTTCCGAATAACTCAAGTATTCGTTGGATTATTTTCCTATAATTCAATGATGACATCAAAAAGTTAAGTATATTCAATTTTGTCCCCCCTATAAAAAATCGTAAAAAGAAACACTAGGTTCATTTCCACATTATTTATAATGCGATATTTTATAGAAATTTATAATACCAACTTATACTAATAATTCTTGATTTTTAAATTGGAACCTTTAATGTTACCAGAGTATTTTTGTGAAAATATGTAAAAATATTTTATGTGAAATTCAAAAATGAGATGAAAAGCTATATATTATTGAACTGGAATTTTATAAATTCTTTTTTAATGCCGGTTATGTAATGTCGAGAGGGTGAGTAACGCAAAAATCGAGCCTACTAAGGCAAGTGACATATCCCATTGTGCATCCCATATATCGCCTTGCATACCTAAAAAGTCTTTTGCTGCTTTTCCTCCCTTTGCTAGTTGAAAAGCTAACCATTCAATGATTTCGTATAATGCAGCAATAGCAAGTGAAATACTTATACTAATCGTAATTAACCAAGGGCCTTCGGTTAGTTGAGTTTTCCGTAATAAGATTTCTCTTATCACAATGATAAACAAACCTTTTATCAGATGTCCAAATCGATCGTAGTGATTTCGTTTTAAATCAAAAATATCTTGTATCCAATTAAAAAGAGGCACCTCTGAGTATGTGTAATGACCACCGACAAACATTGTTATGGATAATATTGTAATAATCATATAAGAGAGAGTGGTGAGACGAAACTTATTGTACGTTGTAATTACAATGAATAAACCGAAAATAGCAGGGATAGCTTCTGTTGCCCATGTCGAGTATTTTGCGGGGTTAATAACAGACCATATAAAAACAGCGATAACAACCAATAATAAAAATAGGTGAATCACTGTACGTTTGTTTCTTATCAATTTTTTCACTCCTATTGAAGTTTTTTGTTTAAAGTATTTGAAAAAAACAATTTCGTATACAGAGTAATTATGATTGTTAACTCCCTTTTCCATTTTATGATAGGCTTACAGATATCTTAAAATCTTACCTTTTCAATAATTATATTTAATTTTAATTGGATGTATGGGAAAAATACTGAAAAAACTTCAGCATATTCTTTTTTTAAAAGTAGATGATAATAGCATAAATATTTAGCTGAAAGGAGGAATAATCCGTGAGGAAAAGAAAATATTTACTTGCTTTTATGTCTACTGTTTTATCTGTAGGTTTGTTATGTGGTTGCAATGGAGTTGATGAAGATGAGCCAGATCCGACGGAAGAACCTTCCGAAGAAATTCGCGAAAACAATAATCAATAATAGCCTAGTATAGGAGTTATCATTAATATACTGTTATCAAACAGCCTAATTGGAGTAGAGCAATATGAAAAGTGATTAAGTAGAATATTCCCCTGTATAGCATCATTATTTAGTCCTGATTCCATGCGTTTGAAGTTAATATATATTGAAAAGATCCTATTAAGGATTCTTGTCAATTTCTCATAAGTTTTCAGTTTATTCGGAAGTTTATCGGTTTTAATTTTACAGTTTAGTGAAATAGTGGGTTTGAAGATAATATAAAGTGTCTGCAGGACAATAGTAATGGGTATAAGATGAAAATATTGTATGTGCATATCAAAACATAACGGAAAATCAACAACATGAACGGAAAGATAAACAGTACTGTAGCATATGAAATTATTTGATCTGTCTTAGGAGTCGTACAAAGCGAAATTGTAAGTCAGCAATCCTAGAAATAAGTTTGCCTTCGATAGTAAGCGCTCCACTAACAATGTTCATCCTCAATATTTTCTTAAAACGTTTGAATGAATTCACTTATAGATCCTCATCTAAACTAAAAAATTTCGCATATAACTTTATTTATGTTTAAAGTTTAAAAGCTCACCATAGATGATTTATAGAGAATGCAATTATAAATGCAAGAAAATCCAATTTAAAATTGAAAATTCGTTCTATTTTGGTTAGATATGGAATAAATGAATTTTATTTCTCAATATTCACTGTATGTCACTTTTTTGTTTTTTTCTATATGATATTGGAAAAAGTATGCTTAATTTTATAACATAAATCCCCTACAAAATTATTACTCTACAAATTAATTTCTTAAAGAGAACTTCTTGTGAATATGTTACTAACTACATAACGTGTAATATTAACAGAATTATTACCAAAGTATTAGGTTTTTAGAATAAAAATGAGTGCTCAAAATATCATTGAAATCCAGGAATAGAAATGTAATTAAAATTTTTTGTTTTCTGTCAGGTATGTAAATCACTTTAGCTACTTTATGGGTAATTTCATGTGTTTTTTCTTTTGCTTAAGTTTATGAAATAGCAGTATTAGCTCTAAGTATTGTAGCTAAGAGTATGTAAAGCATAGAAAATCCGAATTAAACAAAATAGGAGGAAAGTGAAAATGAAGCATCAAGATGATAGTAAAACTGGTTTGGAAATAGCGATTATTGGAATGGCAGGTAAATTTCCAGGTGCAAATGAAATAAACCAATTCTGGGATAACCTAAAAAATGGTGTTGATTCAATTTCTACATTTACTGAAGATGAGTTAATTAAAGAAGGTGTTAATTTAGATGTTTTACAACAGCCTAATTTTGTGAAAGCAAAAGGGTATTTGAAGGAAGTAGAATATTTTGATGAATCCTTTTTTGCTTATACACCTAGAGAAGCGAAAATAATGGATCCCCAAATCCGTATGTTACAGGAAACAACATGGGAAGCATTAGAGATGGCAGGTTATAATCCATTTGATTATGAAGGATTAATAGGGTTATACGTAGGAGCATCTACTAATTTTAATTGGATGAAGCACACGCCATTATTAAACAGTGATAGTGTGGTTGAGTTTTCAGAGGCGGGTACTCTTTCCTATAAAGATGCAATTTCAACGCTTACATCCTATAAGTTGGGACTTAAGGGACCGAGTTTTACATTGTATACAGCTTGCTCTACATCTCTTTTGAGCATTCATCTGGCATGTAGATCATTGTTAACTGGAGAATGCTCTATTGCAGCTGCAGGTGGAGTATCTATAACGTATCCTAAAAAGAATGGTTATAAATATCATGAAGGAATGACAAGTTCACCTGATGGAAAAGTACGTACTTTTGATGCAGAAGCCCAGGGTGCAGTTTTTAGTGATGGTGTAGGTATGGTAATACTAAAGAGATTAGAAGATGCGATTGCTGATGGAGATACGATATATGGTGTAATTAAAGGATCAGCAGCAAATAATGATGGAGGTCGAAAAGTAGGCTATACTGCTCCGAGTGTTGAGGGACAGGCTGAAGTAATTCAAGCAGCACATAGTTTTGCTGAAGTTGATCCTTCTACTATTAGTTATGTAGAAACGCATGGGACGGCAACACCATTAGGGGACTCTATTGAAGTAGAGGCTTTAAAGAGAGCGTTTCAAGATGTGGACAAGAAATCGTTTTGTGCAATTGGTTCTGTAAAGAGTAATGTAGGTCATTTAGATACAGCTGCAGGGGTAACGGGACTTATAAAGACAGTTTTATCTATGAGACATAAACAACTCCCGCCAACTTTAAATGTGAAGCGCCCTAACTCGAAAATTGATTTTATAGATAGCCCATTTTATATCAATACAGATTTGGTGGATTGGCAAAGTGATGATAATGATCCTCTTCGAGCTGGTGTAAGTGCTTTCGGATATGGTGGAACTAACGTTCATATTGTACTAGAAGAAGCTCCTAAAGTTAAAAGTTCTGTTTCTACTAGAGAGAAAAAACTAATGGTTCTTTCTGCTAGATCAAAAGAAGCTTTAAATAATGCTACAGTAAATTTGGTTCAATATCTGGAATCTAATAAAGATGTTGAATTAGCAGATGTAGCATACACATTGCAAACTGGCCGTCGACCATTTCCGTATAGAAGAGCGGTCTTATGTAAGGATATAGATAGCGCCATAGGCAATTTAAAAACAGTTAAAGATTTTCACGTGAAAATGCAAGAAAATCCAGATTTGGTATTTGTGTTACCTAGCGAATACTCATCAATTATTGAGAATGTAAAAGAACTATACCAAAAGGAACCATTATTTTTACAAGTATTTGAGCGTAATATGACTGATGCCCAAATGTATACTGGAAAAGCATTGAAAGAAGCATTCTTTAAAGGAACAGATGATAGCTTGGTTGAAGATTTAACCTTTTTCGTCTGCTTGCAATCGATTATTGATGTATTAATTGAATGTGATGTACGTCCTTCTAACATTATTGGTACAGGCTTAGCTGGAATGGTTTCAGATATTTATAATAAATCTTTTAAGCCAGAAGGTGTCCTGAATCAATTAGTTGAGAACTATACAGAGTTACAGACAGAATGGACGCATGGAGAAAAAGTAGAACTTCTAACACAAGTTAAGGATGTAGATCCTAATTCTGTGATTGTACATATTGGAGAGTTATTAAATTCTGAAATTAATAATAATCAGATTATTTTACGAGACGACTTGTTAGAGGTATTGGGACAAGCGTGGGAGTTAGGGGTAGAAATTAATTGGAGTAAACTGTATGAAGAGGAATATAGATTACGTATTGCCTTACCAACTTATCCTTTTGAGAAAAAACGATATTGGATAGATCCAGCTGAACAGCAAAATATAACTAATAATGAAGAAACATCGATAAAGAAACGTTCTAATATAGCTGAGTGGTTCTATACTCCAGGGTGGATGGAAAAAGAAATTGTAGATGTAACTAAAGGATCTACTAAAAGTTGGTTGTTATTTTTAGACAATGAGCATATAGGCTTAGCTCTTAAAGAAAAACTTGAAAGAGATGGACATCGTGTTATAACAGTCGGTGTGGGTCCTTCATATAAAAAGATTAGTTTAAATGAATTTACAATATGCCCTACTGAACAAGAAGATTATTATCAGTTATTTAATGAGCTACAAAAACAAGAATGTTTACCAGAGGAGATTGTTCACCTATGGAATGTCGATAATAAGGATTTAGGTATCGAGACCTTAGATACTGGATTCTATTCATTAATATCACTTGCAAAGACAGTTAGTAAATTTAATTTACTTTATCCTATCAATATAAATGTTATGACGAATAATATGCAAAAGGTAGTAGGAGCCGAGTCTATTATTGCAGAAAAATCTACTCTTTTGGCTCCTATAAAAGTATTTCCGCAAGAGTATCCAAATATTAGATGCCGTAGTGTAGATTTTATGTTGTCTGATAATGAAGAAGCATTAATATCAAACTTATATTCTGAGATTCAAACGGACATTATTGACACTGTAATAGCAATTCGAAATAATACTCGTTACATTCGAATTTATGAGCCTATACCTGATGAAAAAGTAAGTGAAATGCTAGTAATAAATGAAAATGAATCAGCTTCAAAAATTCCGAATATTCGATCGGAAGGGGTTTATTTAATTACTGGTGGAATGGGAGGAGTAGGCCTTAAATTAGCAGAATATTTGGCGCGTACAGTAAAGGCTAAACTAATATTAGTTAGTAGAACAGCTCTTCCTGATCGTGAAGAATGGGATCAAATTCTTCAATCACAGATTGAAAATGAACAATTATGTCAACGTATTAACCATATTCAGAAGTTGGAGTCATTGGGAGCAAAAGTAATGACAGCTGTTGCAGATGTAGCTGATGAAGAGCAGATGAGAAACGTGATTCATCAGGCTGAGGCTAATTTTGGTCACATAAATGGGGTAATTCATGCAGCAGGTGTCTTACGTGTTAAATCAGCTCAGTGTCCAATGGAAAAGATAAGTAGGATTGAATGTGAAGAGCAATTTCTTCCTAAAGTACATGGTGTGCTAGTTCTTGATAAGTTATTGAGTAATTATGATCTTGATTTTTGTTATCTTGTTTCATCACTTTCACCTATTTTGGGTGGATTAGGTTTTGTAGCCTATTCAGCAGCAAACCTTTACTTAGATAGTTTTTCAGACAAAGTGAGTAATACATCTAATAATCGATGGACTAGTATTAACTGGGGAGATTGGCAGTACACGGGAACTGAACAGGTTAATAAAATATTCAATGCTCAAAGTATAGAAGCACTTGAAATGACATCTGAGGAAGGGCAAAAAACATTCCAATGTGTGCTTGGTTTAAGTGGTTTAAATCAGGTAATTATTTCTTCAGGAGATTTAAATAAACGTTTTGATCAATGGATCAATCTGAATTCTCGTAAACGAATTTCTGAATTGGAAACTCAAACGAAAACGGGAGATAAGTTCAGAAATCAAGATGAAGTAGAAGAAATAATTATAGGGATTTGGAAAGAGTTTTACAGTGTTGATACTGTAAATGTAAATGAAAATTTCTTTGATCTTGGTGCAACTTCACTTCATATAATTCAAATTCATGAGAGATTAATTAATAGATTAGAAAAACATATTTCAATTGGAGTTATGTTTGAGTATCCAAGTATTCGTTCTTTAGCGAAATACTTAAGTGGAGATAAGCAAAAGAATCAAGTTAAACAAACAAAACGATTTAATCGAAAAACGAAAGAAGATAACGATATTGCAATTATAGGAATAGATGGGCGTTTTCCTGGAGCACAGAATGTAAATGAATTCTGGAATAATATAAAGTCTGGTACAGAGTCTATTCAATTTTTTACAGATGAAGAGTTAATTGAATCTGGTGTGAATCCTATGGAAGTAAAAAGCCCTAATTATGTTAAAGCGAAAGGGTATTTAGAGGGAACTGATAATTTTGATGCTCCATTCTTTGATTATACACCTCAAGATGCATCGTTAATGGATCCGCAACTACGAGTATTTCATGAATGTGCGTGGTCTGCCCTTGAACATGCTGGATATAATATCGAGACATACCCGGGCCTAATTGGTGTATATAGTGGGGCATCTCCTAACTTATATTGGCAAGTGTTATCTACTCTTTCAGAGGCAAATGAACCAGCTGGACAATTCTTAATTTCATTACTTAACGACAAAGACTCGCTTAGTACTCAAATTTCTTACAAATTCAATCTAAAAGGACCAAGTATGAATATCTTTACGGGATGTTCAACATCATTGGTGGCTATTCATAATGCATGCCAAGCGTTATTACAGGGGCATTGTGATATTGCCATAGCTGGGGGTATTACATTAACTCAACCTGAAAAAGCAGGTTATACCTACCAAGAAGGAATGCTGTTTTCTTCAGATGGTCATTGTCGTCCTTTTGATGAAAATGCAAATGGAATGCTTTTTGGAGACGGAGTTGGCATTGTTGTCCTGAAGCCTTTACAGGACGCTATAAATGATGGAGATACTATACATGCAGTGATAAAAGGAACGGCGATCAATAATGATGGGAATCGGAAAATTGGTTACACTGCACCTAGTGTAGAGGGCCAAGTAGAAGTTATTAAAATGGCGCAACATGAAGCAAATATAGAACCTGAGTCTATTTCCTATATTGAAACACATGGAACTGCTACTAAACTAGGAGATACCATTGAGATCAAGGCGCTTAGTGAAGTGTTTAACTCTATTGAAAAACAATCTGTACCAATTGGATCTGTTAAAGCAAATGTAGGTCATCTAAATGCAGCGTCTGGTGTTGCTGGTCTAATTAAAACGGTCTTTGCGATGAAAGATCAGGTTCTTCCGCCAAGTGTGAATTTCACAAAACCAAACACGCAAATTGGATTTGAAAAGACACCTTTTTATGTAAATCAACAATTAAATGAGTGGAAAGAGGATAATAAACCATTACGTGCAGGTGTTAGTTCATTTGGTATTGGTGGTACAAATGCACATATTATTTTGGAGGAGGCACCAAAGCTTGAAGCAACCTCAAATAGTAGACCATACCAGATGTTAATGATTTCGGCAAAATCGAAAGATGCTTTGGATCGTATGACTTTGAATTTAGGAAATCACCTTGAACAGAATCCTCATTTGAATTTGGCAGACGCTAGTTATACATTGCAAATTGGACGTAAGGAATTCAAGCATAGGAGAGCTTTAGTTTGTTCCAGTACTCAAGAAGGAATTGAACAATTAAACCAGCCAGACGGAAGAAGAGTACAATATGCAAATGTAAAAGAGGAACATCCTAAAATCAACTTCCTGTTTTCTGGGAACGGATCGCAATATGTAAACATGGGGTTAGAATTATACGAACAAGAGGCAATTTTCCGTGAAGCTATGGATGAATGCTTTGCAATCCTTCAATCTGTTACGAATGTAAACATGAAAGAAGTGTTATACCCAACTACTTTCAGTATTGATGAGGCAACGGAAAAATTGAAAAAAATGGAATTTAGTCAACCGATTCTTTTCGCGTTTGAATACTCAGTTGCGAAACTATTAATGGGTTGGGGAATTAAACCTGAAGCAATGATTGGATATTCATTTGGCGAATATGTGGCTGCTTGTTTAGCAGAAGTATTTACTTTGGAAGATGCATTTAAATTAGTTGTAAAAAGAGGTCAGCTAATGAGTAGTCTCCCTGCAGGGGTAATGCTTAGTGTTCCGCTTCCAGAAGAGGAATTAATTCATTTAATTAATTCTTTTGAAAAAGAATATCAACATACCATTTCTTTAGCGGTAGTTAATGGTCCAGCTTGTATAGTTTCTGGGACAGAAGAAGCAATTGTAGATTTTGAAAATGAATTAAAGAAAAAGCGTTTAATGTGTATGCGAGTAACAATAGAAGGAGCAGCACATTCACACGAACTGGATTCAATTCTGGACGAGTATGCTTCCTATGTTAGTACATTGACACTTAGAGAACCTAAAATACCTTATTTATCAAACTTGACTGGTACTTGGATACGACCTGAAGAAGCAACAAACCCAGTTTATTGGGTAAAACATATGCGTGGAACTGTTCGATTCTCTGATGGAATTCAAGAGTTGAATAGCGACAATACAAGTCTATTCATAGAGATTGGTCCTGGAAATGACCTTAGTAGGCTTACTAGTCGCCTTTTAGACTATGAAAATGGTAATGAAAGAATATTTAATACGGTTCGATCTGTTCAACAAGATGTATCAGATATGTATTTCTTATTTAGTCACATCACTCGAATGTGGGTAACAGGTATTTCTATAGATTGGGAACAATTTTATAAAGATGAGAAGAGAAGACGTATCCCATTACCAATGTATTCTTTCAATAAAATATCTTATAAATTACAAGGTAATCCGTATGATTTAGGTCAAAAGCTTAATAGTAAGCAATCTAAAATTAGTAAGAATAACAACATTTCTGAATGGTTCTATACACCGCAATGGAAAAGTTCTACATTGTTTGAACCAAATCATGATGTGAATGAGACATGGATTGTTTTTGTGGATCAAGAAGGATTAGGTAATGAACTAGTTAAGGACTTATTAAATAAAGGGGAGAGAGTAGTTACAGTAGAACCTGGCTTTGCTTTTAATAAGGAGAATAACGATCGTTTCATTATAAATCCTGAAGAACGTACAGATTACGTTAAGTTATTGGATGAAGTACAGGAAATATGTGGTTTACCTACAAGAATAGTTCATATGTGGGGAATTACGGATGAGGAAAGACAAGCCTCAATTGAATATGTAAATTGTAAACAAAACTTAGGATTCTATTCAATTTTTTACTTAACTCAGGCACTAGGAGACAAGAATATCTCTGATTCAATCTCAATTCGAATTATTACAAATGGTGTTCAACAAGTGATTGGTGATGAAGAATTAATTCCAGAAAAATCAACTGTACTTGGAACGTCATTAGTTGTTCCACAAGAGTATTCTTATCTTTCTTGTTCAAGTGTTGATGTTGTTTTACCTCTAAACAAAGAATGGAAGAGCAGGTTAATAAATCAATTAGTAGAAGAATGTCTTTCAAATACGAATGATAAGATGATTGCTTATCGAGGAAATAAAAGATTTGTTCAAACTTACGAGCCTTTACAACTAGAACAGCCAGCTAAAGAGAAACTGCCGTTACGAAAAAATGGAGTTTACCTTATTACAGGAGGACTCGGAGGTATTGGTACAATTCTTGCGAAACACTTGGCTCAAACTGTACAAGCCAACTTAGTTCTTCTTACACGTACAGGTCTGCCAAATCGTGATGAGTGGGATATGCATTTGAAGGAAAATACGATGTATTCGGACAGAATTCGTAAAGTTTTAGAGATAGAAGAAACGGGATCTAAAGTTTATGTACTTGCTGCTGATGTTACAGATCAATCACAACTATACGAAGCAATTCATAAGGCAGAACAAGAATTTGGAAAGATTAATGGTGTAATTCATGGTGCAGGTATTCTTGGTGGAAAGACTTTTAATTTAATTCAGGAACTTGAAAAAGAGGACTGTGAGGAACAATTTTCTGCAAAAATTTATGGTCTTCTCAATTTAGAAGAGTGCTTACGAAATAAAGATTTAGATTTTTGTGTTCTAATGTCTTCAATTTCAGCGGTCTTAGGTGGATTAGGTTATGTATCATATGCTGCTTCAAATATATACATGGATGTTTTTGCACAATATATAAATCGTTATTCCAACCTGCCTTGGATAAGTGTCAATTGGAGTGATTGGAAATACTGGGATGATGAAGAAAAAGATATGCAGATAGGTGCAAGTGTACATGAATTATCTATGACACCTGAAGAAGGAGTTCAGGCTTTTAATATAGCACTGTCATGGAAACAAGGGGAAGTACTGATTCATTCTCCAGGAGAACTGCAAGCGCGTATTGATCAATGGGTGTTATTAAATTCTTTCAATGATGAGAAGGAAGAAGAATTAGATTCTACGTTATACCATTCTAGACCACAACTCTTGACTGAATATGTAGCACCTCGTAATGAGGTAGAAGAAAAGCTTTCAAAAATTTGGAGAAATATATTTAAAGTTTCAGAAGTTGGTGTTCATGATGATCTTCTGGAACTAGGTGGAGATTCACTTAAGGCTATTACTATTGTTTCAAAAATTCATAAAGAGTTTAATGTTGAAGTTCCTATTAAAGAACTCTTTACTCTATCAAATATTGAGAAACTAGCAAATTATATTTCAAGGGCAGATAAGAGTGAATTTGATGTTATTGTTCCAGCTGAACCTAAATCTCATTATCAGCTTTCTTCAGCTCAGAAGAGATTTTATGTATTACACCGATTGTATCCAGAAAGTACAGCTTATAATGATACTTCCGTTATTCTTTTGAATGGAAAATTAAACATTGAACGTTTAGAAAAGGCGTTCACTCAATTAATTAAGCGTCATGAGATATTTAGAACTACTATTGAAATGAAAAATGATAAACCGGTACAAATTATTCATGATCATGCTGATTTCCATATTACTCAAATTAAGGGCTTTGAATCTGAAGTGGAACAAATAATTAATGAGTTTATTCGCCCATTTAATTTTAATAATGCTCCATATTTCCGTGTAGGGTTAATTAGATTGGAAGAACAAAAACATATTTTAATTATTGATTTACATCATATAGTAACTGATGGAGTTTCCTATGATATTTTCGTTAGAGATCTATTTGCGCTTTACTCTGGAGAGAAATTACCAAGCTTAAAAATACAGTATAAGGATTACTCAGAATGGCAGCAGAGTGAAAAAGAAAAAGAAATTGCTCTCAAACATGAACAGTATTGGCTAGAGCAATTTAAAGATGGTGTACCTGTCTTGAATATGCCTACTGATTATACAAGACCTGAAATATTAGATCTGAAAGGTAGTAAAATATCCTTTATTATTGATTCAAATGTTACCAAGAAAATTAAGCGTTTATTAGCAAAAGAAGAAACTACATTATATACGCTAATGCTCTCTGTATATAATATTTTGCTAGGTAAATATACTGGCCAAGAGGATGTTGTTATTGGTTCACCAATTACTGGTCGCCCACATGCGGATTTACAAGATATTATAGGAGTATTTGTAAACATGTTAGGGATAAGGAACTATCCAAGAGCTGAACAAAGGTTTACTCAATTCCTATTTGAAGTAAAAGAACAGGTCTTACAAGCATTTGAACATCAAAAATGTCAATATGAGGACCTGGTTAATCAATTAGGACTTCAAGGAACGTATAATAGGAACCCACTTTTCGATGTTTCATTTGTTATGCAAAATATGGATGAAGATCATATGTTTATCGATGGTTTAGAACTAAAGACATATGATCACGACTTTAAGCGCGCGCAAATGGATTTATTGCTAAGAGTGGTTGAATTGGAAGATACAATTGAACTGACTATGGAATATGCAACCTCTTTATATACTAGGGACACGGTTCAAAAGTTATGTGAGCGTTATGTTGAGATTTTTGAACAAATTGTAGATCATCCTGAAATTTTATTAAAAGATATTTCATTTAAACAAGAAATTCAAGAACTGCAACCAGTTAAGGTATCAGTAGATTTTGGGGATTTTAACTTTTAATTGATTATTGTCAGGAGTGAGTAACTATGGTTGAACGAATAGCGAATAAAGATAAAGTAATTGCCGCAAATGAACGAATAAAGGAAAGAGAATTTTGGTTAGAAAACTTATCAGGGGAACTGGCTGACTGCCATTTCCCTTATGATTACCGGACATCAAACAAACAGGTGAATTTATCAAATGTTAGCATAAAACTAAAAGAGGAATTGTCTGAGAAGATTTTAAAGTTAGCAAATGGATCAGATCTTCAATTGCACATGATTCTTACTGCTGGACTTACTTTACTGTTAAATAAATATACTAGATTGCAAGATATATGCATTGGTACACCTGTTTTAAAACAAGACAGTGATACTAACCTTATTAATACTTTGTTAGTTTTAAGACATGGTCTTGAGGAACATATGACATTTAGACAAATTCTCCAGCAAGTTAGTACAGTAATGGTTAATGCTTTAGAACATCAAAATTTCCCATTGGAAAGTTTACAACCGGTTTTGAGTAACTACCTTCCAGAGGGGCGTAATTATCCATTCCGTACTGCAATTTTGCTAGAGGAAATTCAAGATTTAAATTATTTAAGTGAGAGCAATGCTGAGATTATATTCTCTTTCCGTCAAGTAAATGGGTGTATAGAAGGTGGTATATATTTTAATGAGCATCTATACAAAACATCTACTGTTACGCGATTTGGTCATCATTTTATAGACTTGTTAGAGCAAGCTTTACTACAACCGAATACACCACATATAGAGTTAGATTGGGTTAGTGATAATGACGTAAGAGATTTAATTACATTTAATCAAACTGAGTTAGATTACCCGCATCATTTAACGGTAATACAGTTATTTGAAGAACAAGTCATGCATAATCCAAATAAGCTTGCTGTTTCTGATGACAAAAGAGAAATAACATACTCTCAATTAAAAGAAAAGGTAGATTTGGTTGCCAGTTCTCTACATAAAAAAGGAATTGGAAAAGGACACATTGTTGGCCTTATGATGAATCGATCAATTGATGCAGTAATTGCATTGCTAGGTATTTTAAAAAGTGGGGCTGCTTATTTACCTATTAACATATATTTGCCGTATAAACGGATAGAGGCAATGCTAAAAGAATGTAAATCTCCACTTTGTATAGTAAAACCAGAAGTTATTAGTGAAGATTTTACAAGGGAAATCCAGGCTTGTAGTATGGTAAGTTTTAATGAACTACTTGAAACAGAATTGGTTAGTTTCCCTTCAGTAAGTACACCTTACGATTTGGCATATGTTATTTTTACTTCTGGAACAACAGGTAATCCTAAAGGAATTATGGTTGAAAATCGTAGTGTTGTAAATTTAATATTCGGGTTAAAAAATGAAATATATGATAAATATAGTTCCTCTATGCGAATCGGGTTAGTTTCACCTTTTGAGTTTGACGCTTCAGTACAAAACATGTTTGGTGCGCTTCTATTAGGAAATAGTTTATTTATAGTACCTGAGGAAGCAAGAACTGATGGGCAGGAGTTAATTAATTTTTATCAAGAAAAGCAAATAAATATTGCTGATGGAACGCCGATGCATCTTCGATTATTAACTAATTTTATAGATGAAGAGGTAGAATATTCATTTAAACATTTTATTATTGCTGGAGAGGAATTACCACCGAAATTAGCACGGAAGTTCCTTGGTTTATTTAATGAAAACTGCCGACCAAATTTAACAAATGCTTATGGACCTACAGAGACAACTGTAGATTCTACATGTTATCATGTTCAGCACGCTGAGTTAGAATTTATGAATCAATTACCAATAGGAAGACCTCTAGCTAATCAAAAAGTTTATATTATGGGTGATAATCAACAATTACAACCCGTTGGAATTCCTGGGGAATTGTGTATTTCAGGAGAAGGATTAGCAAGAGGTTATTTAAATCAACCTAAGTTAACTATGGAGAAATTTGTTCCTATACAAATCAACAAAGAGGGTTCTTCTATTATAGATGACAAGGTATATCGTACTGGAGATTTGGCACGCTGGTTACCAGATGGAAATCTTGAATATTTAGGCCGTATGGATGATCAAGTCAAAATTCGTGGATTACGAATTGAATTGGGAGAAATAGAAAAGCAGATATTACGATATCCTGAAATTGGTGAAGCTATTGTAATTACACGTAAAAAAGAGGGAGAAGATGCTCCGGTTTTATGTGCATATGTTGTTATGAATTCTTCAGCTAAAGTAGAAGAGGTACGCCAATTCCTTAGAGAGTATTTACCTTTTTATATGATTCCTGCATACATCATCCCGATTGAGCAGTTTCCAATCTCATCAAACGGTAAAATAGATCGGAAAGCTCTTCCAGATCCAATTTGGGAGCAATCCACAGCTTTATTTATTGAACCACGTAATGAAATTGAACAAATGCTCTCTGAGATATGGAAAGTAGTACTTGGAATAGAGAAAATAGGTGTGAATGATAACTTTTTCGAATTAGGAGGTAATTCATTACAAATTACTTCTGTTGTTTCACACATATATAAACGTTTAGGTGTAGATGTACCTATACGTGAAATGTTTCAAAGGCCTACAATTATGCTATTAGCGGAGTATATAGAGAAATATGAAGGGAAGAAAAATTATTCTCAAATTGAGATCGTACCTGATAGAGAATTTTATCAAGCTTCTTCTTCACAAAAAAGATTATATATATTAAACCGCTTTGCTGGAATAGGAACTGCCTACAATATACCAGGTGCAATGTTAATAGAAGGTGAGTTTGATTTTATAAAGGCAGAACAATGTGTCAAAGAATTAGTAGAACGTCATGAATCATTAAGAACTTCATTCCAATTTATTAAAGGTGAACCAGTTCAATTTATTCATGATAGTTTAGATATTAGAATTGAACATTTATATAAATCTGATAGATCAACAATTGAAGAGCTAATACAGGAATTTGTTCGTCCTTTTCAGTTAGATAGGGCTCCACTTATGCGCGTCGGTTTAATGAAATTAGAATTCAATCAATATCTGTTACTATTTGATCTTCATCACATAATAGCAGATGGAGTATCTTTAGCGAAGTTAGAAAAAGAGTTTATAGATTTATATTCAGGCAAAACCTTAGAGCCTATTAAAATACAATACAAAGATTATGCCAATTGGCAAACCAACCGTTTACATGATGAAGGGCTGAAAGAAATTGAAGAGTATTGGGTAGAGAAGTTTAAAGGTGAGTTACCAATTCTTATGTTCCCAACCGATAAGCCACGTGGGCTAAATCAAACTTTTGAAGGTGATAGATTAGTATTCCATTTAACACCTGAACTTTCTAATAAATTAAAATCCTTTGCGGATGAAAGAGAAGCTACTTTATATATGGTACTTCTTTCGTCACTAAATATAGTATTGCATGTGTATACGCAACAGGAAGATATTATAGTAGGTTCTCCAATTGCAGGAAGAATTCATCATGATCTTGAGCCTCTCATAGGTATGTTTGTAAATACTCTACCTATGAGAAATCATCCTAAAGCGGAAAAGACGATAATTCAATTCTTAAATGAAGTAAAAGAAAATGCGCTAGAAGCATTTCAATATCAAGAATACCCATTTGATGAGTTAGTAAATAAGTTAGACATGGCTTATCATACTAATCGAAATCCTGTATTTGATGTCATGTTAGTAATGCAGAATATCGGAAGAACATCAGAAAAAATAAAAGATATTACATTTAAATCATACGAAATTAAGCATCAAGCTTCAAAGGTAGATATGAGTATAGAAGTATTTCCGGAAGAAGAGGGTCTGCGATTAGAATTGGAATACGCGACAGGACTATATTATCCGCAAACTATAGAGCGGTTTATGAAGCATTTTATAAATACGCTAGAGTGGATGGTAGCTAATCCTGAAGCGAAAATTGAAGACGTTAATGTTTTAAGTAAAAGTGAATCCACAAGGATGTTAAATGAACTTAATAATACAAAATTAGATTTTACTCAGGGTAAATTAGTTCATCAATTTTTTGAGGATCAGGTTGAAAATAAACCAGAAGAAATCGCAGTTATTTCAAATGATATACCGTACAGTTATTCGTATATCAATAATCGAGCAAATCAGCTTGCTCGTATTCTTAGACAAAAAGGTGTAGATCAGGAAACTAAAATTGGTATCGTTGTGGAAAGATCCGTAGAAATGATTATAGCTATATTTGCTGCGCTAAAATCTGGAGCTGCATATGTACCAATTGATCCTGAATATCCAAAGCGTCGAATGGAACATATTTTAGGGGATTGTAATCCTCAATTTGTACTTACAGAATCTAAATACGTAGGTGAAATTCCATTTGTAGGAGAGATTATTGATTTAAAGCAAGAAAATTTGTACGTTGGTGATACAAGTAACCTGGAGGTTACTGGAAAACCAAATAACTTAGCTTATATTTTATATACCTCAGGTTCTACAGGTAGACCAAAAGGAGTCATGATTGAACATTGTAGTATTGTGAATTTCTTATTTTCAATGACTCATTTATATCCTATGGATGAATCAGATACGTATTTACTGAAGACGCCTTATATATTTGATGTATCTGTTTTAGAGTTGTTTGGGTGGACCATAGTAGGTAGTAAATTAGTAATAATGGAAAATGGGGAACATCGAAACCCAAGGGCAATTTTAAGAACTATAGATAAATATGATGTAAAATTATTAAATTTTGTACCGTCTATGTTTAGGGCATTCGTAAATACACTTAATAATGAAAATTGCCAGGTTTTAAATAAAGTAAAGTATATATTACTTGCGGGTGAAGCTTTGACACATGAGGTGGTTAATAAATTTAAAAAGCATCGACTATCGACTCAAATAGAAAATATGTATGGTCCTACTGAGGCGACGGTTATCGCAAGTACATTTTCACTTCAAGAAAGTGAAAACTATAATACTATTCCTATTGGAAAGCCTATTCCGAATGTAAGGCTTTATATACTTAATCAAAAACAGAGACTTCAGCCTATTGGCGCGGTAGGAGAGCTGTATATTGCGGGAGAAGGGCTTGCAAGAGGATATGTAAATCAAATGAGATTAACTGAAGAAAAGTTTTTACCAGACCCATTTGTAAAAGGGGAGAAAATGTACTGGACAGGAGATCTTTCACGCTGGTTACCTGATGGGAATATAGAATTCCTCGGTAGAAATGATGAACAATTAAAAATTAGAGGATATCGAATTGAGCCAGGGGAAATTTTAGATGCTTTATCTTCACATCATGCAATTAAAGAAGCAGTGATAGTAGACATTCAAGATGAAGATGGGCAGAAAAAACTTGTAGCTTATTTCGTAGCAAAATCACCTGTATCCATTTCTGATTTGAAATTGCATCTTGCGAAATTAGTTCCGAGTTATATGATACCTACTTTCTTTGTTGAAGTTGAAAACATACCATTAACACCAAGTGGAAAGGTTGATCGACATTCCTTACCTTCACCTAGGTCTTTACCTAAGAATGAGGAGGAGAGTATGATGTCTCCTAGTAATGAGTTAGAATCTCGTTTGGTTGAAATATGGAAAAGTATATTGAAGATTGAAGCTGTCGGTGTAGAGGATGATTTCTTTGACTTAGGAGGAAATTCTCTACTAGCTATTGAGCTTGATCTTGCTTTAGAAAACGAGAATCTTAATACGGACGACTTAGTCGCATATACAAAACGCAATATTAAACAACTAGCTGCTTATATAGCAGAAAAGAAAAATAATTAGTATTACTTCATATTGTAAACACGACTTTTAAGAGTTTAAATTTACACTTGCTATACTGTGGGATTAAAGGAGCTTTCCCTCTTAGCTTTCTAGAATGTTAGTGTTTATTCTGGTGAATATGAGTTAGGGAATTCTCCTCCCTATTATAGAATGATTAAAATAAAAAAGTGATTCGAGAAATAAGATTCTTTATATGAAATGCGTTAATAATAATTGATAGCTTTTTAAAGAATATATACATATCTCTGTCAACTTAGTATAGAGAAATAACCAAATTACAATAGTTTTTCCTGTTGGTAAAAATATAGAGGTGAGTAAATGGGAAATTATACTTCTTCAATTTTATATGATGTAGAGCCTTGTAAAAGTTCTGAACAGAATTGTATTGATGATGTAATTGCTACGTTAGCTAATTGGTTTAAGCGTAAACATTATTTAATGTACGCTAGATTATGGGATTTTGGTTTTTCTCCTGTCGATAATGGAAATCTAGGGGATGGTTTATATACAGAGTCTGGTTATTTTGTAAGTGATTTAGAAAAATATCATGGTATAAAAAGTACTATATTTGATACAGATTCATCCGATGAAGGATTTGAAATTATATTAGAACAATTATACTCGGGATTTCCTGTGGTGGTAACCATGAATGCATACTGGCTTCCTTGGGATGAGAATTATCTAAAAAATCATATTGTTCATTCATTTGTTATTGTAGGATATGAGCCCGAAGAAGACTGTTTAATTATTACCGATCCATATTTTATGGTTAAAAATGCACAATTTTCAACAGAACTTTTTCATAAGGGTTATCAAAAAGTAAGTACTTTAAAAGTTACTGAAGATGAAATCACAGACATACAATCGATTACAACCGATTTGTCAAATTGGATAAAACATATAAAAGATGAAAAACATATTTTTTCACAAATGCACCTTTTTGCTACGAAACTAATAAGTAGGTTTGATTTAAATAAAGAGACAGATGGATATTTAGACTTTAATGATGTCCCGTTATTCTCACATTTAGGTCAAGTTGTAGATGGCCGAGTGAAGTTTTCAAAAATGCTTTCGTTTCTTGGTGAGCGTTATCACTCGGACTTCCAAACTATCGCTGAATCTATGAAGACAGCAGCTGCCAATTGGGGAGTAATTCGTGGATCATTGATAAAAATGCACTTAACAAAATCAGTAACTAAAGAAGGAATAGTAAACATTTCAGATAAAATTCACCATGCTGCAGAATACGAGCAAAATTTAGCTGAACAAATAATGACATTTCTTTTTTCTGTTATAGAAGGTAATACAAAGAATGTAATTATAGATTCTTCTCCATCGATGGAGACTACTAATTATGTAAAACCACTCGATGATATGGAGAGAAAGCTAGTTGATATATGGAAAGAAGTTATAGGTAATCCTTGTATTGGTGTGGAAGATAATTTTTTCGCACTTGGTGGTCATTCCCTTCATGCTACTGTAATCAACGCTAAAATATGGAAAGAATTTAACGTACAATTATCATTGGCAAATCTTTTTGAGTATCCAACAATAAGCACTTTAAGTCATTTTATTAAAAATTCAAAAGAAAATAGGTTGCAAGATATAGAAATAGTACCGGAATCTATGGTATACCCGGTTTCATCGACTCAAAAAAGAATGATGTTATTACAAGAGATGGATGGGGCACAGATGACATACAATGTACCAAGTTGTTTTATTCTTAAAGGAACGGTGGACCGGAAAAGGATAGAATTAGTCTTTGAAAAGCTTATTAAACGCCATGAAATACTCAGAACACAGTTTGAGTGGCAGGGGGATCAGTTAGTACAGAGAGTATTAGAACAGGTAACATTTGAGCTAGAAATGATAAAGGGAGAGTATAAAGAATGGTTACAACCATTTAATCTTTCTAAGGTTCCGTTAATGCGGGCTGGACTAAAGGAGTTAAAAGATCATAGTTATTTACTTGTAATTGACCTTCATCACATCATAACAGATGGCGTGTCTTTAAGTATCTTTATGCATGATTTTAAGGCCCTATATGCTGGGGAAACATTGCCGGAAAATCGTTTGCAATATAAAGATTATGCTGTGTGGGAACAAAAATTATTATCTTCTAAAGAATTTGATATCCATGAGAAATACTGGGAAGAATTATTCTCAGGGGATATACCAGTTCTTGAATTACCATATGATCGAGGTCGACCACCTGTAAAGAGTTTTGAGGGTGAACAATATAATTTCCAAGTAAACAAGGAAATTACTCGAAAAATAAAAAAAATAGCACTAGAAACTGATACGACACCTTTTATGTTACTTATGGCTGCCTTCACTATTTTTCTGTACAAGCATGGGGAACAAAAGGATGTCATTATAGGATCACCAGTTGCAGGTAGGCCGCATGCTGATCTGTTACCTCTTATGGGGCTGTTTGTAAATACAATTGCATTACGTTATCAAATAAATCCAGATCAATCTTTTATTAATCACTTGAAAAAAGTGAAAAACGATACGTTAGAAGCTTTCGAACATCAGGTGTATCCATTTGATCAGTTAGTGGAAAAATTAGATCTTTCTAGAGACTTAAGCCGAAGTGCTTTATTTGATGTCATGTTTGTATTACAAAATTCTGATGAAAAACATACAGTTGTGGATGGATTAGAAATTAGCACGGAAACAAACACAGATACACTAACAAGTAAGTTTGATTTAACTCTTATTGCTGAAGAAAATAAAGATATATATGAATTCACTTTTGAATATGCTACATCTTTATTTGATAAATCAACAATAGTAGAATTTGGACGGCGATTTAACCTTCTATTAGAAGAAATAACAACTCATCCTAATGTTAGTCTAAAAGATATTCAAATGTTAACAAGTGAGGAAAAAGAACTTGTTTTATCTGCGACTCAGGAGAAAGAAAAAATAAAAATAGAGACTGATTTTAATTGGGATATAGGTTAATTGATTTCCCAGGTCTCAGAAGGAGTAATTACATGGATAATCATGAAAAAATACGTCAATACATTAAAAAAAATCTTATTATTTTTAATGCAGAGGAAACTATTGTTGCTAATGATGAAAACATATTTGAAAAAGGTTATGTAAATTCGCTCTTTGCTATGCAAATGTTAAATTTCATAGAAACGGAGTTTGATATAGTAGTAGATAATGATGAACTTGATATTATTAACTTTTCTACTATTAATAATATGGTTGATCTAATTAACAAAAAGAAGAATGGGAATTTCACAGTATGAGTAATGCAGAAGAGATTCTGGGAGTAGTTGATGAGTTTGCGGAAAAGAAGCTTCGGCCTCGAGCAAGTAAGTTTGAAAGTAATGAAGAGCTTCCCTATGATGTGATACAAGAAATCTCAAGTTATGGTGTATTGGGTGCAACGATACCAAAAGAATATGGTGGGCTTTCTCTTGATTCTTTAGATTATGGTCGTCTTACTGAAATCATTGGTAAAGCTTGTAATTCGGTTCGTGAATTACTTACAGTTCATGTATCTTTAGTAGGGGAGTCAATTAAAAGGTGGGGGACTGAAGAGCAAAAGAGAAAATGGTTACCTGAGATGGCAAAGGGGAACCTATTATTTTCATTTGCCCTAACTGAGCCAGAGGTTGGTTCTGATGCAAAAACGGTTGGAACTTCCTATAAACAAGTTAATGATCATTTTATTCTTAATGGGCACAAAAAATGGATTTCTTTTGCTGACATTGCGGATTGTTTTTTAGTTTTTGCGTCTAGTGAGGGAAAAGTTAGCGCTTTTATTGTTGAACGGTCAATGACGGGTGTTTCTACAAATAAAATGAGTAAACTGTTAGCAAGTAATTCCTCGCATATAGCTGAGATTCATTTGCAAGATGTAAAGGTACCAGCTGAAAATTTGTTAGGACCAATTGGGGGTGGATGGAGTTATGTAGTTAACACAGCTCTTGATCATGGTAGATATAGTATTGCCTGGGCGGGAGTAGCCATTGCTCAAGAAGCACTAGAAGCAATGGTAGCTTATTCAAGAAGAAGAAAACAAGGAAATAAATATATATGTGAATATGAAGCAATTCAAACAATTTTAGCAGAAGCAAGTGTAAATATAAAAGCAGCTCGTTCGTTATGCCAAGAGGCTGGGAAAAAGCGTCAGGATAGACATACTGATGCTGTAATTGAAACAACCATTGCAAAATATTTTGCCTCAAAGATGGCTATGAAGGTAGCCACAGACGCTGTCCAAGTGTTTGGTGGAAACGGGTTTTCAAGAGAATATCCTGTTGAGCGTTTATTTAGGGAAGCAAAGGTTTTAGAAATTATTGAAGGTACCTCGCAGGTACTTCAGCCAATTATTGCGCAGCATGCACTTCACACTTGTTCTCAAAAGGGAGGACTTTTAAGAATATGATTTATGAATTGGTAAAAGAAAAGGATGAATTCAAACAAATATCTCCACTTCTCGTTGATTATAAGAACCATCCAATACTTAATGGTATAGCTCATGGTTACAATAAGGGACATATTTATGTGGATAATCCTAATAACCCTAGATGTGCACTTGTATGGGCAGAACAAGAAATTTTTTATTTATTAGGTGATCCTACAAGTAATTTTGTTTCAAGTCTACCAACTTTTATTAAAGAAGTAATTGCACCTGAGGCTCAGCAGATAGGGGATGACTTTTTTCAGGTTGAATTATTACCCGAATCAAAATGGAAACAGGTTGTCGAGGAACAATTGCAAATGTTTATTCCTAAACCTTACACTCGAGTAACATTTACTTTTGATCCGGAGTCTTATAATAAGTTATCTAAACCTAATATGCCTGATGAGGTAACGGTGGAACGTATTACAATCGACATGTTATCAGATAAAAAGTTCGCAATGGTACGGGATGATATTGTTGATTTTTGGGAGTCAACTCAGGATTTCATTCGAAATGGATTTGGTTATGTAGTAATGGTAAATGAACAAGTTGTAACTAGTTGCTTATCGGTTTTTGCGACAGATACTGATGTGGAAATTGGAATTAACACTTATGATTTATTCCAGCGAGGTAAAGGGTATGCTTGGTTGGCTGCAAGAGCATTCTTGGATGACTGTTTAAAACAAGGAAGAACACCACATTGGAAGACAGAGGATTTTCGTATTCCATCTATTAAACTAGCGGGAAAAGTTGGATTCACAAATCTTCAAACCTATACAGCTTATGTGTTTCCTTATAACGAATTAGATAATTTCGTTTTTACCGCATACCATCAACTAAGATACTATTCAGATTTTAATAAAGCTAGTGAGTTTGTACAAAAAGCTCGTACTGTAGGAGATTTAAATGCATGGCATCACTTTTTACTTTCATGTGGTTATTCATTAATTGATAGAATCGATCTTTCGTTAAAGCATATGAATCTTGCACTGGATTTAGGATGGAATGATGTATCAGATATTCGCTATGTAGTTGATTTAGTGAATTTAAGAAAAACTGAAGAGGGACAAGCTTTATTAGATAGAGTTGAAGATAGCTTAAGATGAAAAAAAGGGAGATAAAAAAATGAATATTGTATTTATGTTTCCTGGCGTAGGATCTCATTATTCTGGAATGGGTAAGTACCTTTATGAAAACTTCCCTGTAGCACGTGAGATATTTGAAGAAGCAAGTGACACTCTAAAAATAGACATGGCTTCCCTTTGTATGGAGAAGATATACAAAGCTGACCTTGAAAAGTTACAAAATTCACAGACTGCTTTAGTAACAACTAGCATGGCAGCTTTTCGAGTTTTTGAACAGGAAATAGGCAATAAACCAGAGGCAATGATTGGATATTCTTTGGGAGAATATACAGCTCTATGTGCTTCTGGAGCAATTGCATTTTCAGATACCTTAAAATTAGTACAAGAACGTAGTACGATTTTGAGTAGCTATGCATTGACTATAGATGGAACTATGGCATGGGTTAACAATCTTGCTCCAGAAATTGTTGAAGGTATTTGTTCAGAATTGTTAACCAAGGGACAGGAAGTATATATATCGGCTTATGACACTCCAAATAAAACATCAATTTCTGGTACAAACTCTGCGGTTCAGTTAGCTTGTGAAATGGTAGTAGAGCATGGGGGAATTGCAATCCCCCTTAAATTAAGTGGACCATTTCATTCTCCTATGATGCAACCTGCTGCTGAAAAATATAAGAGTGTACTAGAAAATATAGATATGAAACAGCCATTAGTACCTGTCATAGCGAATCATGATAGTTCAATGTATAAAGGTATAGAAAATATAAGAGAAAACCTTTACTTACAATTAATAAAGCCTGTGAAATGGTTGGACATGATTCACTATCTAATGAATCAAGGGTCTATGAAAGCTATTGAAATGGGACCAAAGGAAGTCTTGAAGTATCTTCTGCAAGCTATTAACCCTGCTATATCGACATGTAATTATGAAAGGGAGAAAGATATCCTAAATACAAAAAATTCTTTTACATTACAAGAATCTGATTATGAAGAAGTTATATCAGGGTGTTTAACTGTAGTTGTAAGTACAAAAAATTATAATACAGATTTAAGTGATTATCAGAAAAAGGTAGTACTCCCATTTCAAAAGGTCCAAAGTCAATTGGAAGAAAAAATTAATTCGGGGTATTCAGTGGAGAAAAGTGATGTAGAAGAAGCAATCCAAATGATGAAAACAGCACTTACTGAAAAACAGATTAAAGAGAGAGAACAAAAACGTTACCTGCAAAGAGTTCTTCAATGTAAAAGTTTTTAGATATAAATTATAAATATATTAAGGGAGCGATGATGGATAAATGTTCAAGAAAATTGGTATTGTAGGTGCTGGAACAATGGGGATCGGCATGGCAGTAGATTTAGTGCTGCATGGTCTAGAAACGGTATTAATTGATGTTACAGAAGAGCAGTTAGAAATAGCGGAAGAGAAAATATTAGAGACAGTTCGCTTTGCTCCTCTAATTAATAAAGCATTTCCTAGAATGCATAAGGAAGAAGTACTTTCGTTAATAAGTAGCTCTACTAATCTTGATGAAGTGGCTGAATGTGATTATATAGTAGAAAATGTTCCAGAAAACTGGCAAATTAAAGAGCCGATCTATAGAAGATTAGATGAGATATGTAAAAAGGATACAATTTTCGGAGTCAATACGTCTTGTATCTCAATAACAAAAGTAGGAGGAGTAACAAAGCGTCCAGATAAAATAATAGGAATGCATTTTATGAATCCGGTATATATGAAACCATCTATAGAAGTTATTAGAGGGTATTTAACTTCAGATGAAACGGTCGAGAAAGCTCAATCTTTCCTCAAACAATTAGATAAAGATGCAATTGTGGTTAATGATCAGACTGGGTTTGTTTCTAACCGTATCTCCCACTTATTCATGAATGAATCAGCTTGGGTTGTAATGGATGGTGTAGCAACGCCTAAACAGGTAGACGATATATTTAAAAAATGCTTTGGACATACAATGGGTCCATTAGAAACAGCAGATTTAATTGGATTAGATACAGTATTACATTCTTTGAATGTACTTTATGAGGAATATCAAGATCCAAAGTTTAGATGCTGTCCGTTACTTAAAAAGATGGTGGATGCTGGTGAATGTGGTAGGAAGAGTGGTAAAGGTTTTTACGCTTATTAAAAATAATAAATAGGGGTGTATAAAATGCAAGATAAAAATTTAGAACAAATTATTCATATGTATATTCAAGATCATGTAGGTATTGAATTTAATGATGACACTGAGATTTTTGAAGAAGGATTAGTTAATTCTTTATTTGCAATCCAATTGATGACTTTTCTTGAAAAAGAATTTGCCATAAAGGTAACTATGGATGACTTAGATATGGATAACTATAAGTCTGTAAATTCTATTAGTAATTTTATAAGAAATAAGCAAATGGTTCGGTAATGGACATGAAACAATACTTAGAGCCATCTCAATATAAAATGTATCAGAATTTTTCGGATTTTGTTTGTGAATATATAGAATCTCATGCTAATAGTTGGGAGATTGAACAAGGCATTCCATCAGACATAATAAAGACTTGTGCTAAAAATGGTTATTTAGGTGGAACACTTCCAGCGGAGTATGGTGGATTAGAATGGGATTATGTAACGTATGGGTTATTTACTGAAGCGATAGCAAGAGGTAGTGTCTCTCTTTCGGGATTATTTAATGTCCATACGATGGTAACAGAAACGATTTTAAAATGGGGAACAGAAAATCAAAAAAATCAGTGGTTACCATTACTTGCATCTGGTAATCAAATAGCTGCATTAGCTCTTACTGAACCTGGAGCAGGATCAGATTTAAATATGATTAAAACGAACTTCGATCAACACGGGGATAAATTAATCCTTAATGGAGTGAAGAAGTGGATCACTTTTGGTGCAGCTGCTGATGTGTTTTTGGTATTTGGAAAACTAAATGGTGAACAACCAATTGCCTGTTTAGTACCAAAAGATAGTGTGGGTGTAAATGTTACTCATATAAGAGACATGCTTGGATTTAAAGCTGCATATTTGGCAGAAATTGAATTCAATAATGTAGAAATACCTTTAGAAAATATCATTGGTAGACCAGGATTTGCTTTTACTTACCTTGCACCGTATGCTTTAGAATTTGGGCGTATTTCAATTGCCTTTGCTGCTCTTGGTGTATTACGTACTTGTTTAGAAATCTGTGGGAATCATGTATTACATAGAAGCGCATTTGGTAACGCCCTAATTGATCATGGCATGATTTCACATATGGTTACGGATATGGGAGTAGATTTAGAAGCTTCTATACTCCTTAGTTTAGAAGCTTGTAAGGCCAAAAATGAACATCGAGCTGATGCTACTGAAAAGATTATGATTGCAAAATATTTTGCATCGCGCTCAGGTACAAGGCATTCAACGAATGCTGTACAGATTATGGGAGCACTTGGTTGTAATGATAATTATTCAATATCAAGGTGCTTTAGAGATTCTAAAACAATGGAGATCGTTGAGGGGAGTAATCAGATTCATCAGCTATTACTTGGTAAGGGATTTGCTAAAAAAGCGAAACGTGCCATTGAAAAAATACCTGTAACTAAAGGAGTGATACAACCCGGATGAGTACATGTATACAAAAGCTGTTTGAAGAACAAGTAGTCCGTACGCCAGATGAGGTTGCTGTTATCTTTAAAAAAGAAACATTAACCTATAAGGAATTAAATGAAAAAAGTAACCAATTAGCTCGTCTTTTACGTGAAGGTGGAGTTGGTCCAGATACAGTTGTAGGTATTATGGTAGAGCGATCTATCGAAATGGTTGTCGGAATTTTCGGGATATTGAAAGCGGGCGGAGCATATCTTCCGCTTTCCCCGAATCATCCATCATCACGATTACAATTCATTATAGAAGATAGCGGTGCTAAATTAATACTTACGCAAAAGCAAATCCTACATCGTTTTCAAGATAGTTTGAAAGCTGATATGTTGGCTTTAGATTCGATTTCCTATGAAGGAAAGAGTCAAAATCTAGAGTGTATTAACAAACCCTCTGATCTTGTGTACGTAATATACACTTCCGGTTCAACCGGGAAACCTAAGGGTGTTATGATTGAGCATTCGGCCTTAATAAATCGAATTGAGTGGATGCAAGAGGCTTATCCAATTAGTTCAAAGGATACTATATTACAAAAGACCCCTTATACATTTGATGTATCCGTATGGGAGATGTTCTGGTGGGCCATAGTTGGAGCCAAAGTATGTATTCTTGCGCCGGGGATGGAGAAGTTTCCACAGGCTATTATTGAGACAACTGAAAGTAATGACGTGACAATCATGCATTTTGTACCATCTATGTTAAGTGCATTTTTACACTATCTTGATGTGACAGGTGAAACTAACCGAATAAAATCGTTGAAACAAGTATTTGTTAGTGGTGAGGCACTACTGTCTCAACATATAAACCGTTTTAACAAGCTGCTAAATTTCTCTAATGGTACACTTCTTACTAATCTGTACGGGCCTACTGAAGCAACCATTGATGTGACTGCTTATGATTGTCCGACACATGAGATTACAGAAGGGAGCGTTCCAATAGGGCGACCAATTAAGAATATTGAGATGTTTGTTGTTGATAAATATGGTAATAAACTTCCGGAAGGCCATATAGGAGAATTATGTATCTCAGGTATAGGATTAGCACGTGGATATGTAAATAGGCCGCAATTAACGGCAGAAAAGTTTGTACAATATTCCCTTGATACCCGTATATATAAAACCGGTGACTTAGCTTTAATAAGATCGGATGGAAATATTGAGTTTCATGGAAGAATTGATTTTCAAGTTAAAGTTAATGGGCTTCGTATTGAGTTAGGGGAAATAGAATCGTGTTTAATGTCTTGTGAAGGAGTTTTACAATGTGCGGTAATTGTAAGACAAGAATCTGAGATGGTAGTTAAGTTAATAGCTTTCTATGAGTCAGAAAATGATATTGAGTTAGAGAGGTTAAAAAAATATCTACGCTTATTTTTACCAGATTATATGATACCTAACAGTTTTGTACGTGTAAATGAAATGCCATTAACGGATAGCGGAAAGATAGATAGAAAAGTACTTGCCTTATTAGGTTCCGATAAATATTCCCACCATACCACACTTGTAGGAGGTTCTGTTAATGAGGAAAGCAGTAAAGATTCATAAAGAAGATATTGAAGATGTAATCGCCCTTACACCAGTGCAGGAAGGTATTCTTTATCATTATTTGAAAGAACCCGAAGGAAAGCTATATCATGAAGAACTTCGACTTTGCTTAACTGGAAAAATTAATATTCCAAAGTTTGAAGAGGCGTGGAATTATGTAACGCGGGAAAATGAAATGCTGCGTACAATTTTTCGATGGGAAAAAGTTAAACAACCTGTACAACTTATACTAAAAGAGCATACTCCGAACATTATATATAGTGATGGTAAAGTCTCTAATGATATAGAAAGCTTTGATTTACAAACAGTTCCCTTTTCTATTGAACTATGCCACTTGAACGAAGGCGAATATGAAATGGTTTTACGTCATCATCATATTTTGTTTGATGGTTGGAGTAATAGTATTATTTTACAAGAGTTTATTAAGGTATATCGAGAGTTAATAAAGGGAGATGTACCATCATCTATAAATAAAAAGAAATTTAAAGAATATATACTATGGCAACAAAAACAAGATAAATCAAAACAAAAGCTTTTTTGGGAACAATATTTAAATGAATTAACTGAACAAATAAATTTATCCAATAAAAATTCTAATCAACTAAAAAAAGCAAAAACATATGTAAAAGAGATAGATAAAGAGCGAAGTGATAGATTTCGAAGTTTTGCAAGTAATCAAGGTGTAACATTGGCTACATTATTTTATACAGCCTGGGGTCTATTATTACAAAGGTACAAAAATTCAGAGGACGTAATATTCGGTACAACAGTATCCGGGCGTTCAATTCCAATGCACGGTCTGAGTGAAATGGTAGGTTTATTTATAAATACACCACCACTTCGTGTAAGTGCTGATGGGAGAATGACTGTTTCAGATCTTTTACAAAGAATTCAAAGTGATGTCCAAAGAAGAACTGAATATGAAACGACTCCAATTGTTGATTTAAACGTGTCATTCGACACTATTATGGTAGTTGAGAATTATCCTCTTGATATAGAAAAGCTGAAAGAAATTGATGAAAGTGTAAGAATTTCAGGTTATGAAGTAAATGAAATGACCAACTATGATTTAACCGTCTCAATAGAGTGTTTCGATTCTATTAAACTTGCAATGATGTGGCCTGAAGATGTATTTGATGAATCTATTATTATCAGTATAACTAACCATTTTATACAGCTATTAGATTCAATGCTTTTAGATGAAGGACAACCAATACAAACTCTTAAAATGTTAGATGAGGCAGAAGAAAAGTTTTTGCTTCAAGGTGGTCAAAATCAAAGTGCTACATTCCCACACACAACACTTCATCAATTAATTGAGATGCAAGCTGAAAAGCATCCTGAGAGAGTAGCACTTACATTTGAGAATAGTGAGATGACTTATGGAGAGTTGAATGAGCGTGCGGATAAAGTGGCATTTGCTCTTTTAAAAGAAGGTGTAACTTTAGATTCTCCAGTAGCTGTCATGTTGGATTACTCATTTAATATGATTATCTCTCTACTTGGTATTTTAAAAGCAGGTGGGGCTTATGTTCCAATTGATCCTGATTATCCTCAGGAACGAATTGATTTTATTCTTCAAGATAGTGGTTCAAATGTAATAATAACCTCAAATTTATTTGAGGATAAAGTTAAATTTGATAGCACAATGCTTTTTATTGAAGAACTTAATGAGATACCGATGCAAGATTTCGAGAGAGTAGATGTTGCCCCAAATAATTTAGCATATGTCATTTATACTTCTGGAACAACAGGACGTCCTAAAGGGGTTATGATTGAACATAGTAATGTAATACAACTTGTCATGCATCAACCAAATAGTTTTAAATTCTCTAGTAATGATGTGTGGTTACTATTTCATTCTTTCTGTTTTGATATGTCAGTTTGGGAGATATTTGGATCACTTACTTATGGTGGACGTCTTGTCCTGGCAACAAAAGAAACAATCCGTGATACGTATAAACTTGCTCAGTTGATTGCAGATGAGGGAGTAACGGTATTGAATCAAACTCCATCTGCATTCTATGTTTTTCAACAAGTAGTTGAAGAGATGCCTAAACTCACTTTTAAAATTAGGTTAATTACATTTGGAGGGGAAATGCTGAAGCCAGGTTTACTGCAAAGTTGGTTTAAGCGTTCACCTAATACGGTCATAGTAAATATGTATGGAATAACTGAGACGACAGTACATGTTACTTATAAGGAAATTGGAGAAAAAGAAATGCACAGTAATCTTAGTGCTATAGGCGTGCCTCTTCCTACGTATTCGTGCTATGTATTTGACAAACATATGAATCCTACACCTAAGGGAATGCAAGGGGAACTTTATGTTGGAGGATATGGAGTTGCGCGGGGATATCTAAATCGTCCTGAACTAAACAGTGAACGTTTTATACAGAATCCTTATAATCCAAGTGAAAGATTATATAGATCAGGAGATTTAGTTCGTATTCTTGAAAATGGCGAGATGGAGTATATAGGTCGTAGTGATCATCAAGTGAAGATACGTGGTTATCGAATCGAAACAGGAGAAATAGAACATCATTTACAACAGCATGCGGATGTGAAGGAAGCGGTAGTTTTATCTATTGCTTTTGGAGAGGAGCAAGAACTGTGTGCTTATATACTAACTGATCAAGATATATCTCAAAATGAATTACGTTATTATCTTACTGACAAAATACCTTCGTATATGATACCTATGTATTTTGTGCTTTTAAGTGAAATGCCATTAACTACGAATGGAAAAGTTAATCGTAGTGCTTTACCTAAGCCTACTAAGTTAGTACAACCAAATGATTTGCTAGATGAGCTTGAAACAACAGTAGCTGATGTTTGGAAGGAAGTTTTGGGGGTAGAAAAAGTAGGATTGTATGATAATTTCTTTGATGTTGGAGGGAACTCCTTAAAAATGGTTCGATTGTTCTCTCGTTTACGAAGCAAGTTTGAAAAAGAACTTACAATGCCTATGTTATTCCGATACCCAACGGTTCATGATCAAGCTTCCTACTTTAGAATTGATAATGATATGGACTGCCAACCTGAAGAAGTTAAGAAAGAAAATCTTTTATCTATGAATAAAAATGATGTAGCAGTGGTTGGTATGGCGGTTCGTATGCCAGGCGCTTCTAATCTTAAGCAATTCTGGTCAAATTTAGAACAAGGGATAGAATCCATTCGAACATTTACAGATGAAGAGCTTAGTGAGATGGGCATACCAAAAGAAGTGATTCAAAAGCCTAATTATATAAAATCTAAAGGGTATTTAGAAGATGTAGATGCATTTGATAATGAATTTTTTGATTACAGTCTAAAAGAAGCTGAAATGATGGATCCACAACTGCGTATACTTCATGAATGCGCATGGGAAGCACTAGAACAAGCAGGTGAGGTTAATTCTTCTCATATGAATACAGGAGTTTATGTTGGAGGATCACCAAATTTCCACTGGCTTCGTTCTATTGCTAGTGAATCTTCTAATACATTAGAAGATTTCCAAGCAATGTTGTTAAACGAAAAAGATTTCTTTGCTACTCGATTGGCTTATAAATTAAATCTAAAAGGACCAGCGATTACAGTACAAACTGCTTGTTCTACCTCCTTAGTTGCTATTCAAAACGCATGGGCAGATCTTATCGATGGACGATGCGATATAGCCTTGGCCGGGGGAGTAAGTATAACTTATCCAACAAAAACAGGATATTTATATGAAGATGGTATGATTTTCTCACCAGATGGTCATTGTCGAGCTTTTGATAAGGATGCGCAAGGAACAGTGGGTGGAAATGGTGCTGGTATTGTAGTACTGAAAAGGTTAGAGGACGCTCTTCGAGATGGGAATTTAATACATGGAGTTATTAAGGGAGCTGCAGTAAACAATGATGGGTCCAATAAGGCTGGATTTACAGCGCCAGGGGTTGATGGACAAGCTGCTGTTATAAAATCGGCTCATGAAATAGCTGGCGTTAAGCCTGAAGAAATCTCATATATAGAAACTCATGGTACTGGTACGCAACTAGGTGATCCTATAGAAGTAGAAGCATTGAAGTTAGCTTTTGGTAAGCAAGAACCAGGTAGAGTTTTAATTGGATCAGTGAAGACGAACATTGGACATTTAGATGCTGCAGCAGGAGTTGGAGGATTTATAAAGACGGTCTTAGCTTTGAAAAACAAGAAAATTCCGCCGAGCCTTCATTATAATAACCCAAACCCTAGCATTGATTTTGGAAAAAATCCGTTTCGTGTAAATACGGAACTTATCCCATGGAAAGAAGAGGTAAGAAGAGCGGGTGTTAGTTCGTTTGGGATGGGTGGAACTAATGCACATATAGTGTTAGAGTCTGTTCCTGACAATGCTAAGAATTTTGAAAAACAATCTTGGAACTTATTAACTGTTTCAGCAAAAACAGAGGAATCCTTAGATAAAGCTACTAACGATCTATTATTGCATTTGAAGGAGAATCCAGAGATATCACTATCTGATACAGCTTATACATTACAAAAAGGTCGTCGTGAATTTCCATATAGAACTGCTGTAGTTGCTAATGGAATAGAGGATGCCATAGAAAAACTTGGTGATACGGGACTAGAGAAAACAAACGCAATGGAGAGTAGACCTTTAGCCTTTCTTTTTTCAGGGCAAGGATCACAGTATATCAATATGGGTAGAGATTTATATGAAAATGAACCTGTATTTCGTGAACACGTTGATCAAGGTTTAGCCTTACTCTCGAATTGGTTAGATATAGACATGAAAAATATTTTGTATCCTACAAAGGAGACAGAGGATAAAGGAACTGAACAGTTAAATAGAACTTCAATGACGCAACCTCTACTATTCACTATTGAATATGCATTAGCCAAGCTTCTAATGAATTGGGGAGTTTATCCAAGGGTCATGTTTGGCCATAGTATTGGTGAGTTTGTAGCAGCTTGTTTAGCAGAAGTAATGTCTTATGAAGATGCATTACATTTAGTAATGATTAGAGGGAAGTTAATGAATAGCGTACCAGAAGGCGCTATGCTAAGTGTAAATTTATCTGTTGAAGAATTAAAAACCTATATAACAGATGATGTAGATATAGCAGCTGTAAATTCCTCTCAACATTCAGTAATTTCTGGTACTGTACTTTCAATCAATAAGATTGAGGAATTACTTTTAAATCATGGAGTAAAGACAACACGTCTATTTACTTCGCATGCTTTCCATTCTCGAATGATGGATGAAGTTCTAGATTCATTTGAGCAAGCTGTAGGAAATATAAAATTATCAAGTCCTAAAATACCTTATATATCTAATATTACAGGTGAAATGATTACAGCAAATCAAGCCACATCACCTTCTTATTGGGCACAGCATCTACGAAGTACTGTTCAATTTTCAAAGGGATTATCTGAAATTTTTCATTTAAAAAATGTAATTTGCCTGGAGATTGGCCCAGGTAATGCATTATCAACTTTTGTATTAAAACATTTAAATAGAAGTAAAGATCAATTGGCTTTAAACATTTTACGTCATCCTCTGGATAAATCAAATGACTTCGAGCATTTATGTAAACAAATGGGACGGTTATGGATGCAAGGTGGAACTATAAATTGGAATACTTTTAATAACATTGAGAATAAAAGGTTATTAGATTTACCAACGTATCCTTTCATGAAAAAACGATTTAAAGCTGATCCAATTTTTAATACTCAATCTCGGAGTTTAACTCAGGAAACAAGAGGCCATAATAAACAGGCTACTATTAAAGACTGGTTTTATTTGCCTTCTTGGGAACGCAAAACATTAAAATCTATACAAATAAAGAAAGAACAAAAATATAAATGGCTTATTTTCAATGATCATCTAAATAGATTCAATCGACTGATAGAAAAATTAAAAAGAGAAGGTCATGATGTAATTGAAGTTAAAACAGGCGGTATTTTCTCTGAAAAATCCGACGGTTTATATACGATATGTCCATCTCAAAAAATGCATTATGAAATGCTATTTTCAGAATTAGAACAAAAAGATTTATTACCAAATAAGATTATACATGCTTGGAGCTTTAATCCAGTTAATGAGGTTATTCTCGATCAAGAGAGAATTGAACGATCAATGGATGAAGGATATTATTCGTTACTTTATATTGCACAAGCAATTGGGAAAATTAATTATGAGGGAGCATTACAGTTAAATATCTTTACTGACCGTATGTTCGAAGTTACAGGTACAGAGCTGAATTTAAAACCAGAGCAAGCTACAATTCTAGGCTTTTCAAAAATATGCAATCTTGAGTTTCAAAATATAAAATGTCGTACCATTGATATGGATACAGATTCTCAACAAATGTTTGAAGAAGCGGGTTTAATGGAGAGTTTTGTGGATTCTACTGATATAGTTGTAGCTTATCGAGGACGTCATCGATGGGCGCAAACGATTATTCAAAGTCCTTTTGAGGAAGAAGATGTAGAAATTGATAGATTACGAGAGGGTGGCGCCTATTTAATTACTGGTGGACTTGGTGGAATTGGATTTGAAATTGCAAAAGATTTAGCTAATAGAGTACCAAATGTCAAACTTATATTGATTGGCCGCTCAGAGTTCCCACCTCGTAATCAATGGGAACAGTACCTAGAAAATAAAGACGAGCGTGTAAGCCGAGTTATTTCTGATTTGTTGACAATGGAGTCTCAAGGTGCAGAATACATGATCCTAAGTGCTGATGTTTCCAATCAAGATGATATGAAACAGGCAATTGAAAAGGCTAAATCTCGTTTTGGTTCTATTAATGGCGTAATTCATGCAGCAGGTGTCGCTGATTATCTAGGTATTATGATGAATCGTGAAAAAGAATCTAATAATAAAATTTTAGCTCCGAAAATTAAAGGTACACTAGTGCTCGATGCTTTATTAAAAGATGAACCAATTGATTTCTTCGTACTATGTTCATCAATTGGTAATGTGGCGTATCATATGAAATTTGGTCAGAGTGGTTATAATGCAGCGAATGAATTTTTAGATGCATTTGCATTTTATAAGCGGGCTCATGATGGAGTGTTCACTGTAGCTATTAACTGGCCAGATTGGCAAGAGGTGGGTATGTCACTTAAGTCTGCTGAAATATGGGCAAAGCAATTTAATATGGATATGGAAAGTGTATTACATGATGGTGTAACTGTAGAAGAGGGCTTGAAGGTATTCCGTAGTATTATCAATAGAAATCAACAACAAGTTGTGGTTTCTCCAATAGATTTACATTGGAAACTTTTAAATGGTGCCAACTATTATAATGAACTATTGGAAAAAGGAAGTAAGAATAGATTAAAGCAGAATCGTTCAGATGTTTCCACAACGTATAGACCACCAACTAATGAAATTGAACAACAATTATACGAATTATTAAAAGATATGTTTGGAATTGAAGAAATAGGAATTTACGATAATTTCTTCGATCTAGGAATGAGTTCTTTAGATCTTGTTCGTATTAATGTGAAATTAAAAGAAGCTTTTAAACGAGACTTACCTATAGTTGTTCTTTATGAGCATACGTCAATTAAATCTCTTGCTAAATATTTAAGTAATCAAGAAGTAAATAACAATTTAACAAATAAAAAAGAGTTATTGAAAGCGAAATCGGTTATGAAAAATACATTATCTGCTTTAAAAAGTAGAAAGTAGTAAAGGGAGGGGAACAACATGAGTAATAAAGAAGTAGTTCCGTCAAAAGTTGAGTTTTGCTGGGGATTACCTGTTATTCCAACACCACAAACAAAAGAACTTCTAGAGGAATATGTTAATCAAGCTAAAAGAGCTGAGAAGAATAACTTTGACTCGGTATTGGTTTCCATTGCGCCAACATCTGTTGATCCAATGATAGCAGCGTCTATGATTGGAATGAATACGGAGTTTGTAAAGATTTTGGTTGCACAAAATACAAACCAGATGCTTCCTACTGTAACAGCAAAAGCATTGAATACTTTAAATAGTTTAATTGGTAATCGTGCAGATATTAACATTGTAACTGGTAGTGCCTCGCTTGTCCTTGCGCGTGATGGATTACCAGAGCCGCACCATGTCCGATATGCTAGGACAAAAGAATATATTGAGCTGTTACAACAATTAAGACGAGGAGTAACTAGCTATAAAGGTGAGTTTTATCAAGTAGAAAATAGTGATATTTATCCAAAGGAAGATCTCTCTCGAAGTGCCCGCTACTTTGTAGCGGGGTCCTCCGAGGAGGCAATGAGAATAGCTGCAGAGTATGGTGATGCTTATATACTTTATGCAACAGACCGCAAAAGTCTTAGAGAACACTATCAAACAGTTAATAATTACGCTAAGCAATATGGGCGCGAGAAAATTCCATGTGCTATTTTAGTAGACATCATTGCTCGTGAGACTTCGGAAGAAGCATATGAAGAAGCATATGAATTACTTGAGAGAACACCAGCAGCCTTAAAGAGGATGACTAAGCTATTTTTAGATAATGCAGATTCTGTTGGACTTCGCCGATACAAAGATTTAATTACAAAAGATAGTATGTGGATAGATGATCATCTTTGGGGAGGTCTAAGTTTAGTTAACCCATCTAATTCAATTTCTATTGTTGGTAGCTATGAGGAAGTCATCTCGACGTTAACTGATTTTTGGGAAATAGGGGCAAATTATTTTCTTATTACTTCTCAGATTAGTGAGCATGAAATTGAACGTATTGGTCAAAATGTTGTGCAACCATTTAAAAAGAAAATTGAAAAGTTAATCCAAGTTAACTAAAAGAGGGCTAAAAATATGAAGTTAAACGTATGGTTGAAGTTTATCATTTTAATGACTTTAATAGTACTCCCTTATCGACAGGTGGATGCACAGGAAACAGTACAGTTTAATGAGAAGAAAATACAGAAGCATATAGAAGAACAACTATCTCAAGCGGGTATTCCTGGACTTTCAGTAGTAATTGTAAAAGGAAACGAAACGATTTATAAGAAGAATTATGGCTATGCCAATACAGACAAAAAACGTCAAGTTACGAATGAGACGCTTTTCGAGCTAGGTTCTACTTCAAAAGCTTTTACGGCATTAGCTGTATTGCAGCTAGAAAAAGAAGGGAAAATTAAACTTAGTGATTCTTTAACTAAATATGTTTCATGGTTTGAAAAGGAGTATAAAGGCAAACCTTATGAAATTACACTTTATGACTTATTACACCATACTAGTGGAATACCGGAAAAGGCCATTGGATATATTCCTATAACCAATGGCAAAGATTCTATTGAGAAAACAATTAGAAATGTTATGCCAATAGGACTAAACCGAGAGCCGGGTAGCAGTTTTGAATATTCTACGGTTAACTACGATCTATTAGGCTTAGTAATCGAGAAGGCAACTAATCAATCATTTGAAAGATATGTTCAAGAGCATGTGCTATCAAAGTTGGATTTATTGAGTACATACGCTGGACGTGAGATGGCCCCATTAGATAACATGGCCCAAGGTTACAAGCGTAATTTCTTACAATCATTACCCTATGACGCTCCTAATTATAGGGGGAATACACCGGCTGGATATTTTATTTCAAATATAAATGATATGGAAAGATGGTTAAAAATACAGCTTGGGGTTGAAAAGTCTAGGATGTTTCCGGAGGAATTAATTAACGATTCTCATAAAGCGAATAGAAAGGTTGCCCCAGATAACAATGGAGCTTCATATGCAGCTGGATGGGAGGTCTATCAAAGTGGTGGAGGGGAAATTTCACATGGTGGAAGTAACCCAAATTATTCATCGTATATTGGTTTCCGTGATGAGGAACAGATAGGGGTCGTAGTATTAGCAAATCTGAATAGTAATTACACTTACTATATCGGTAGCAGTCTTTTAAATATGATGATAGATAAAGAAGTTAAACCGTTACTCTATGATGAATATAAGAAAACGGATCAAATAGGAACAGCCTTATTTGTGATCTCATCTTTGTGTTTACTAACGTTATTGGTCATGTTATTTCATTTAATCAGGGAGATTATTTTTAGAAAAAGAAAATTTATATTACCAACGGGAAAAACATGGTTACATATGGTATTAGTTGTTGCGATATATGGGCTAATGATTTATGCACTTTATCAACTACCAAATCTCTTGTTTGGAGGGCTTCCGTGGGCATTTATAAAAGTTTGGGCTCCTTCAACTGTTGTACTTGCAATATATGCAATTGGTGGGGGGGGTTTGGCCTATGTTATCCATACATTCTTAAATCTTTGTTTTCCAAGACAAAAGGGAAAGTCGCTTTTGACTTTAATTGTTTTGGGATTAATATCAGGATTTGGTAATGCCTTTCTCATTTTTGTGATTAATGAAACGTTTGTTAGATCAAATAATTTGGAAAATGGCTTGTTGTTTTACTTTGTACTTGGAATCGTTATGTATGTCTTTTCACAACGTATTATTAGAACTAGCATTGTATCGTATACAAACGAGCTAGTTTATGAAAAAAGGATGGAATTAACAGATAAGTTGTTACAGACTCCTTATTACAAATTGGAGTTGATTGAGAAGGGCCGAATAGAGGCGACATTAAATAACGATACGGAAGTTATCTCTCGTTCTCTCAATCTATTAGTTACTGCTGGAACAAGTTTATTAACGTTACTATTTTGTTTTCTCTATCTTGGTGTAATGAATATGTATGCCTTTTTACTATCCTTGTGTATCATCTTTATTACTGCAGGGGTATATTCTTTGATCGGACGACAAGCAGATAAAGTTTGGAATGAAACAAGAGATATTCAGAATGTATATTTTCGTTTGATTGGTGATCTAAGGCATGGTTTCAAAGAGCTTAGGCTTCATACTGGAAAACGAAACGATTTTCGAGAAGTTATGAATGAAAGCTGTAATAACTATCGTGTTAAACGAACGATAGGAGATATTAAATTTGCAAATGTGTTTGTTCTGGGAGAACTATTATTCATTTTTGTTATTGGTATTGTAGTTTTCGTATTTCCAGAAATTTTTGTTAATATGCCGAAAGAGACGATAAGTAACTATGTAATCGTTTTTCTGTATATGACAGGTCCAGTTAATGAAATACTGGGCGGTATCCCTCAGCTCGTAAATGTACGTATTTCTTGGCAACGTATTCAACAAATGGTGAAGAGTGTAGATCATATAAAGGCAAATGAGCAAATCGCGACAACAAAAGAGTACTTAGATGTGCCAATTTGTTTGCAGCTACAAAATGTAAGTTATAAGTATAAGAATAAAGATGGAGATTTTACTGGTTTTGGTATTGGTCCGATAGACATGGAGTTTAATTCTGGAGAAATAGTCTTTATTGCTGGTGGTAATGGGAGCGGAAAATCTACTTTATCAAAACTGATTACTGGGTTATATGAACCTAATGAAGGTAACGTTTTATTAAATGGAAAAGAAATAGCTCCAGAGGAATTGAATCAATACTATTCAGCTATCCTGAGTGATTTTCATGTTTTTGATAGGCTATATGGAATTAATACAGAAGGAATGAAAGCAGAAATCGATCATTATTTAGAACTTCTCCAACTGAGTGACAAGGTTGGCATTGAGGATGGGCGCTTTACTACTACGCAACTATCAACTGGACAAAAGAAAAGGTTGGCATTGCTGGTTACGTATTTGGAAGATCGACCTATACTTTTATTTGATGAATGGGCAGCGGATCAAGATCCTGGTTATAGACGCTTCTTTTATGAAGAATTGTTACCTCAAATGCGAGCGAAGGGTAAATGTATTATTGCTATTACTCACGACGATCAATATTTTCATTTGGCAGATAAGCTTATAGTGATGGAGATGGGAACTGTGAAAGTGAATAAAACAAAGGAGGCATTATCATGAGTAAGGAAATTAAATGTGTTGTTTGGGACTTAGATTGTACAATTTGGGATGGTGTTTTATTAGAGAGTGGTACAGTTACTTTAAAACCTGGAATTTATGAAATTATATGTGAATTAGATCGACGTGGAATACTGCAATCAGTTGCTAGTAAAAATAACTACGAAGATGCAATAGCTAAATTACGGGAATTTGGAATAGAAGAGTATTTTTTATATCCGGAGATTCATTGGAACTCTAAATCTAGTTCCATTGAGAAAATTAGAAAAAATTTAAACATAGGTATTGATACTTTTGCGTTCATTGATGACCAACCTTTTGAATTAGAAGAAGTACAGAGTGTTCATAATGATATTCTGTGTATACATGTAAATGAATATAAGTCGTTATTAGACTTGCCACGACTACAACCAAAAAGAATTACAGAAGATTCAGGTCGTCGAAGACTGATGTATTTAGAAAATCTTAAGAGAACGAAGGATGAAGAAGAATATGAAGGCCCAAAAGAAGAATTTTTAGCTTCACTTGGGATGAATTTTGTGATTAGTGAGGCTCGTGAGGAAGATTTGCAGCGTGCAGAGGAGTTAACAGTACGTACGAATCAATTAAATTCGACTGGTATTACCTATGATTATGATGAATTAAACTATTATCGTAATCATCCAGATTATTTATTATTAGTTTGTGAGTTATCAGATAAATATGGCTCCTATGGGAAGATTGGTTTAACACTTGTAAAAAGGACGGAGGAAGCCGACTGCCTAAAACTTCTTCTCATGTCTTGTCGTGTAATGTCCCGTGGCGTTGGTACTATACTCCTCACATATCTAATGGAAAGAACAAAACAGGCAGGTAAACGCTTTTTGGCTGAGTTTCGACAGACTGACCGTAACCGTATGATGTTTGTTACGTACCGATTAGCTGGATTTAAGGAAACTAGCAACGAAAATGGAATATTAATTTTAGAACATAATCTTGAGAATATAAATCCTTATCCTCACTATATTAATATACAATTTCCGGAAACACCAACGGATGTGGATAGAGGGGAAGTGGAAATATGCAACAAACAATTGTAAAACATTCTCTTACGCATCCACAAAAAAGAGTTTGGTATAATGAACAAATTTATCCAAACACATCTATGTATAACATCGGAGGGATGGTTCTTATTAATGGGGAAATTAATTTTACAATTTTAGAAAAAGCAATTCAATTATTCATTAAGAAAAATGATGGTTTACGTCTACGGATTTTTCAACAACATAGAGAACCCCACCAATATATATCACCATTTGAACCTACACCAATACGTTTAATTGATTTTTCTAATCATCATAATCCAAGTTTAGAAGCTAGAAAATGGGCCCAGGATGAATTTCAAAAACAAATTCCACTTGAAGGAGGCCCTCTGTTTGAATTTGTGCTCTTGAAAATAAGTGATGTAGAAAGCTCCTATTTTGTTAAGTTTCATCATATTATAGCTGATGGTTGGACAATCCAACTTATGACGAGTCAAATTATCGATTTTTACTCTAAGTTAAAGAATGATGAGCATATAAATGATACGGTTGAATCTACTTATCTGTCTTATTTACAAGCAGAGGAGAAATATCTGGAATCCCCTCGATACGTAAAAAATAAGAATTATTGGAATGAGAAATTTATGAATCTGCCAGATTTCTTTTTATCAAAAACATCTCATTCTCTAGAAGGGAAACGAAAGATATTTTTAATTGAAAAAGAAAAATCGGTTGCTCTACAGTCTTTTATACAAAAACATAGAATATCTATGAATACATTATTTTCAACCTTTATGCTTATTTATATTCATAAAATGTATGATCAATCCGACATAATCATCGGCTCTCCTGTATTAAATCGTTCAGGTGTACTAGAAAAGAAAATAGTAGGTATGTTTACTAGTACAATGCCGTTGCGGTTAAATGTGGATGAAGATGAGAGTGTTCTATCTTTCATTAAAAGAGTAAATCATGAAATAAAACAATGTCTATTTCACCAGCGTTATCCTTATAACTTATTGGTAAAAGACTTGCAATTGACTAGTAAAGGATACGATGGTTTATTTCAATATAGTGTGAATTACTATAATACAAAACTTAAAAATACTATTGATGGATTTTCTTTAGAAAACGTGGAGTTTTACAGTGGTTACCAAGCCTATTCATTGCAGTTAGTTATTAAGGAATGGGCAGATGAAGGCTTAGAAATTCAATATGATTATAAAGTCGCGGATTTTGAAGAAGATCAAATCAATTGTATGCATGAGAGGTTTTTAGCTTTAATAGAACAAGTTTTACGTAATGAAGATCAATCGATAAAAGAATTATCTTTGTTATCGGATGATGAGCAAAAGTTTATGTTAGAGAAATTTAACAATACAGCTTTTGTGTATCCGAAAGAAAAAACTATTCAAGAATTATTTGAAGAACAAGTAAAACAGACACCAGAAAAAATAGCAATTCAACATGCTGATAGATCAATGACTTATCTTGAATTAAATAAGAAATCTAATCAGTTAGCAAGAAAGTTACGAGAAAAAGGAGTCAAAAATGGTCAAGTCGTGGGTATACTAGCTAAACATTCACTTGAGATAGTAATTGCAATTTGGGGAGTTATTAAGGCTGGAGGTACATATTTGCCTATAGATCCTTCCTACCCAGAGGACCGAATTCGTTATATTTTGAATGATAGCGGCACAATATTACTTTTAACTGACTATACAAATGACGGTAATTTAGAATATTTAGGTGAGAAAATTAATATATGTGATCAGAAACTTTATGAAGGAGATAATGCCAATCTAACCCTAGTAACTGCACCAAATGATCCAATATATATAATTTATACCTCTGGAACCACGGGGAATCCTAAAGGAACTGTAATCACTCAACGTGGTTTGGTTAACTATATTTCCTGGGCTAAAAAGAACTATATTAGTAGTGAAAATGATGTTTTTGCATTATATTCATCCGTTTCTTTTGATTTAACAGTAACTTCAATATTCACTCCTTTAATAAGTGGTTTATTGTTAGTAATATATCATGATAATGAAGATGAGTTTATTTTGTCAAAAATACTCAAGGAAAATGTAGTAACAGTGTTGAAAGTTACGCCTTCACATTTAGCATTGTTAAATAACTATTCACCCCCAAGAGTTTCATCTCTTCGCAGATTGATTGTGGGTGGAGAGGATTTGAAAACCTCAGTAGCCGAAAAGATATATGATCTTTTTAGCGGTAAAGTTGAAATAATTAATGAATATGGACCAACTGAAACTGTGGTTGGATGTATGATTCATCGATATGATCCAGATCTAGATCGAAGAGCATCCGTACCAATTGGTACACCAGCTGATAATGTTCAAATATATTTATTGGATAAGAATCTTCAGCCGGTTCCTATTGGTGTAAAAGGAGAAATTTATATATCGGGTGATGGGGTAGCTAAAGGCTATTTAAATCGTCCGGATTTAACAGCGCAACGTTTTTTATCCAATCCATTTATTTCGAGTGAGAAGATGTATCGAAGTGGTGACTTAGCTGTCATGTTGCCAAATGGATTAATCGAGTATCAAGGACGGATGGATTCTCAAGTGAAAGTTAAAGGATATCGTATTGAAATAGGGGAAGTTGAGAATGCACTGTTACAACACAAGTCTGTTAAAGATGTAGTAGTGGTGAATTGGCAAGGTGAGGATAATTCAAATCATCTAGTTGCTTACATTGTTTTGAAAGACAGTGTTCAAAATATAGAAATACGCAGTTTTATTTCGCATATGCTACTAAGTTATATGATTCCTTCATTTTTTATCTATATGGATCAGCTACCGCTTACTATCAACGGAAAGGTAGATCGTCAAGCGTTGCCAGATCCGATGTTAAATAACGGTTCTAACCATACTCATTTAGAAGAAGTAGATGAAGATGTTACTGGAATGGTTAGTGAAGTTCTCAAGGAAATATTACAGACTGATAGAATCGAATTGCATAGTAATTTTTATCATTTAGGTGGAGATTCTATTAAAGCGATCCAAGTGAGCGCTAGATTACAAGAACTGGGATGGAAAGTTAGAGTTAAAGATGTACTAAATTATCCAGTTGTAAGTGAATTGGCAGCAATGTTAGTTAAACAAAAAGATGTTACAGTCTCACAAACATTGGTAACAGGAAAGGTAGAGCCTACTCCTATTATGCGTTGGTTCCTTGATCAACAGTTTAAGAACCCGCATCATTGGAATCAATCGGTATTACTGTCTTTGAAGAAGCCGGTTAAAGAAGAATATGTTAATGAGATGTTAAATACGATCATGCATCATCATGATTTGTTACGGCTAAGGTATGAGGATAAGCAGGATTACTTCTATTATGACGAAGATATGTCCATTGCTGATTCTAAGGTTACCATGTTTGATTTGTCTGAAATTCCAATTGAAATGGCTTTGAATCAAGTTCATATAAAAGGTGAAGAGTTAAAAGGAAGTTTAAATTTGAATGTAGGACCATTATTTAAAGGGGCCTTATTCCAGCTTTCAAATGATCAACAGTTGTTGTTATTAACTGCACACCATCTTATTGTTGATGCTGTGTCCTGGCGTATTTTAATTGAAGATGCAAACCGATGTTTGAATAGCTTGTATTTAGGAGAAGTTCCATCGCTACCATTAAAAACTAACTCTTTCCAAGATTGGTCTGAAGCTTTAAATAGTCGAGGAGTTAATTTAGTACGTGCTGAATTAGATTATTGGGAATCCATAGATAACACGCTAGATAATAATTTTCAAATTAATAGAGAAAAAGAAAATAGTACTGTTGAAAGTTGTACTACTCTTACCTTTACATTGAATGCAGATGATACAAGAAAACTATTAACTACTGCAAATGTGCCTTACAATACACAGCCAATGGAGTTGTTACTCGCTGTATTGACAGAAAATTTAGGTAAATATACAAACCAAGATCAAATTAAATTTGAGTTAGAAGGTCATGGTCGAGAGGAATTATTTGAGCATCTTGATATTTCACGTACAGTAGGGTGGTTTACGACAATGTATCCTATTGTATTACAAGTTTCGCATAATATTGCTAATCAAATAAAGAGTGTTAAAGAAGAGGTTCGTAAAAGACCTAATAAGGGAATTGGATATGGAATTCTTAAAGAGAAGTTTCCTTCTTGCAAAGATTTAACTCAAAATACAATTCGTTTTAACTATTTAGGAGAGATAGATAATTCTCTCGGGGATGGATGGTTTACTATTGTTGATTATCAAAGTGGCAGTGAACAATCAAAAGATAATCATATTACTGCATTATTAGATATTGTGGCCATGGTTAAAAATAAAAGCTTAGAAATTCATGTGACATTTAGTACAAGTCATTTTCAAAAGAATTTTGTAGAAAATTTATTTTCAGATTATCTAGAACGACTGCAGACATATATCCAATCCTGTTGTCAAATGCAAACAAAAGAATTTACTTCATCAGATTTTGAAACCTTAAACCTTAGTGATGAAGAAATTGATAATTTGTTTGACTAAACAACTATTTGATGAAAATTTTATTTAATAAAGGAGAAGTCACTTGAGAAAATTAATGAAAGATTTATCGCCAGGATTGAATAGTAACAAATATTTGGTTTGTGTTCCTTATGCTGGGGGCTATTCGAATTCTTTTTTACCTTTAAAGAATTATTTACCGAAAGATATAAAACTTATTTCATTTGATCCTCCAGGCCATGGTCCTAATCTTTCTCCACTAGTTGATAACATAGATGATCTTGTTAATTTATATTTAATGGAGATGCAACCAATTTTAGAGGGAGAAGTTACATTATTTGGCCATAGCATGGGAGGAATTATAGTTCACCGTATGGCTCAAATTTTAGAAAGTAAAGGTATAAATCCTAAAAATGTTATTATCTCAGCTATGAATCCACCAGAAATAAGAAGAAAAACAAATCATTTAGATGATAAAGACTTTATAGATTATATAAAGTCTTTGGGAGGATTACCGGATGAAGTATTACAACATCAGGAGCTTTTAAACTATATCCTTCCAGTCATTCGATCAGACTTTCGCGCCATTGAGAATTATATAAATAATGACACAACATTGTTGAAAGCGCCCCTATACATTATTAGTGGAACAACAGACTCTAATTATACAGTAAAAGGGGCTAAGAAGTGGGTAGAATGGGGCAATGAGGTTCATTTTCTAATAGTTAATGGTGGTCATATGTTTTTACTACATCAAGCTGACATCGTGGGCGAGTTAATTATGAAAATACTAGATAGGGTAAAATCTGTGAAGTAAAAAAATTAAGAGATGTATCTGAGTAAGAGAAAAGTGTATTTCTATGCTTTATGCTGAAACTTCTATCGCTAAAGTAGCAATCTAATTGGTCGTCATTGGGAAGTTTTATTACTGAGGAAGAAAACTCCCAATGACGAGTATGATTGTGCCCCCTCATGATAAAACGGATAGGTCTATGGGGAACATAACCACTAAATATGTAGTATTTAGTATCAATATCATAGAGAATGGTGGGAAGAAAAAATGCTTGATAAATTTACCCAGCAGGTTTTATTGTCTAGTGAAAAATTTAAAAAAGAAAAAGAATATTGGTTAGACAAGTTATCAGGTGATGTTGAGTTAAGTAGATTTCCTTGTGATTGTCTGTCTTTAAATAATATTCAGGCTTCTAAAGAAAGTTATTATTGTCAATTCCCATCGGATATTGCGAAGAGAGCTGTAGCAATTAGCAATAATTCTGATATGTTACTGTACACGATTTTATTATCAGGTGTGAAATATCTCTTAAGTAGATATACCGATAGGGATGATGTAGTAATTGGAATGCCAGTTTTTAAGCAAAGTCAAGAAGAGACGGTTTTTCAAAACAACTTTTTATTATTACGTACTCAAATAAATCAAGAAGATAATTTCAAAGAAATAATATATAAAATTAAAGAAACAATTTTAGAGTCAAATGAACATTGTCATTTTCCTTTTAATAAACTTACTCAATTATTAAGTCTAGATGGAGAGAGTAATAATCTTCCCGTATTAAATACAATAGTAATGTTAGATGGTATTCATTGTTATGAGAGTACAGATAAAATAAACTCTGATATGGTTATTAGGTTTATGAAAAATGAAGAACAGTTAAAGGTTCAAGTGGATTACAATTCTACTTTATATAGTGAAGGATTAGTTAGTAGAATGATTAATCATTTATATAATATTTTAGATATATTAATGAAAGATCCAAATAAATCTGCAATGGATCTAGATGTAATGTCTAAAACAGAAAAGAATCAAATATTATATGATTTCAATCATACGACTAGAGTTTATAAAACATTACTTTGTGAGACTGTAACAGCTCCTCAATTATTTGAAGAGCAGGTGAAACAAAATCCTAATCAAATAGCGCTTGTATGTAATGAAAAAGAAATTACATATAAGCAATTAAATATAAAAGCTAATCAGTTGGCGAGAAGGTTATTAGACCAGGGAGTTAAAAGAGAATCCATTGTTGGTGTGATGATGGAACGCTCTATTGAGATGATTGTAGGCATATTAGGTATCTTAAAAGCGGGTGGGGCGTATTTACCAATTGATACCGATTTACCAAAACAAAGAGTGGAATACATGCTGACAGACAGTGGGTGTTCACATGTACTAACATATCAAAACTCTATTATAAAGGGAGTAGCATTCCAAGGTAGTGTAATAAATCTAATGGATATTCCTTTTGAAGAAGAACAAGTAGAAGATTTGCAGATAACGATGGAACCTCACAACTTGGCATATGTTATTTATACATCAGGTTCTACAGGCCAGCCCAAAGGGGTAATGATTGAACATCGTTCCTTAACTAATTTTTTGTGTGCAATGTATGAGGACTTCTCTCAAGATATAGGGATAACTGATAATGTTCTATTCTCAAGTAGTATCTCTTTTGATGTTACTATATTTGAAATATTTGTCCCATTGGTATATGGCGCAAGAATGACTATTTATCAAGGTGAGAAGTTTGATGTACCAAAACTTGTACAAGTCATTCTTGAGGAACAGGTCACGTTAGCATATATTCCACCTACTTTATTAAATGAAATATATGATTATTTTGTAAGGGCGAATCAGAAGATATTGTTAAATAAACTTTTCGTGGGAGTAGAACCAATTAAAACAAAATTACTCGCAAAATACGATCATCTATTTGAGGGGAATCTCCAAATATTAAATTTATACGGACCTACAGAGGCTACAGTCTGTTGTACATCTTATCAATATGAGACGGATAAAGAAATTACAACACAAAACGTACCGATAGGTTCGCCATTGTTAAATACTAAAATTTATATATTGGATTCATTTCACAGGATACAACCTATAGGTGTTCCAGGAGAAATATGTATTTCTGGCATAGGGTTAGCTAGGGGATACATCAATCGAAAAGAATTAACAGCAGATAAATTTATTGATCATCCATTTGAACCTGGTGAGAAATTATATAAAACAGGAGATATAGCGAGATGGCTACCTGATGGTAACATAGAATACTTGGGACGAGTTGATCATCAAGTGAAAATAAGGGGATATCGAATAGAACTAGGTGAGATAGAAGCAAGTTTGTTAAAATATGAGACAATCAAAACCGCCGTAGTAATGCAGCGAGAAGATGAAAGTGGAGAAAAGTATTTATGTGCGTATGTAGTTACCGAAAAAGATATTCCTATTCCAGAGGTAAGAGCATATTTAGCAACAAAGTTACCATATTATATGATACCTCAACAGATCATACCCATTCAAAACATACCGTTAACACAAAATGGAAAAATAGATAGAAAAAAATTACCTCAACCTACTTATAATTTAAAATCAAGTCATATAGAGCCGACAAATTCTACAGAAAGAAAATTAGTTGAGATTTGGAAAGAGGTTTTAGGAATTCAAAGGGTAGGAATACAGGATAACTTTTTTGAGATAGGTGGTCATTCATTAAAGGCTGCTAGGCTAATTTCTATTGTTAATAAAGAATTTGATGTGCAATTATCTATTAAAACCCTATTTAAATTTCCTGTTTTGATTGATTTTTCAAAATGTATATTAGAAATGGAAAAAAGTAATTATATTTCCATAGAACCTATAAAACAACAAGAGTATTATTTAGCTTCTACGTCACAAAAGAGAATGTTTATAGTAGATCAATTCGAAGATGGTACAAATACAACTTATAATATGCCCACAATACTTCAAGTAGAAGGGGATATTTGTAAAGATAAGTTTGAAAATATATTTCAATCTTTAATGCAAAGGCATGAAATATTAAGAACTTCTTTTCAAATTTTAGATGGAGAATTAGTGCAGAAAATTGAGCCTAATGTAGAATTCAATATTAAATACGTTCATGTAAATGAAAAAGATGCGGATTATTTAATACATGAGTTTATAAGTCCATTTGATTTATCAAAAGCTCCATTATTAAGAGTGTTGCTTTTAAGGATAGCAGAAGAAAGACATATCCTTGTAGTAGATATGCATCATATAATCTCTGATGGTTTATCAATGGGGATATTAATAAAAGAGTTTGTAGAATTGTATAAAGGAAATGAACTTCCAAAATTGAGAGTGCAGTACAAAGACTATGTGATGTGGCAAAATGGAACTTACTATAAGAATCTAATTAGTGAACAAAAGAATTATTGGTTAACAACTTTAAAAGGAGAACTCCCGGTTTTAAATTTTCCAACCGATTTTCAAAGACCGACTATACAAAGCTTTAAAGGTAAGGTTTGTTCCTTTAATTTGGGAACAGATTTAACTTTTAAAGTAAATAAGCTAGCAACTGAAACTGGTACCACGCCATATATGATTTTATTGGCTATTTATAACATACTTTTATCTAGATACACAGGTCAAGAAGACATTATTGTAGGTTCACCAATTGCTGGAAGGTCTCATTCTGATACTAATCATATGATTGGTATGTTTATTAATACTTTGGTAATGAGAAATTATCTAGAAAATGACGATGAGTTTATTGAGTTTTTGAGTAGATTAAAACTCAATACACTAGAAGCTTATGAAAATCAAGACTATCCTTTTGAAGAACTATTAGAAGATTTAGACTTGCATAGGGATACAAGTAGAAATCCATTATTTGATACCATGTTTGTTTTTCAAAACATGGATATGAATCCAATATCTATTGGTGAATTAGAATTTACACCGTATCAATTTAAGCAGTCAGTTTCAAAATTTGATTTGTCATTAGTAGCAACGGAAATAGATGATAACATTCATTTAAAAGTAGAATATAGTACTAAGTTATTTAAAGCGGAGACAATAGAAAGGTTAATGGTACATTTTACAAATATAGTTCAGGAAGTAACTAATAACCCTAAAATACGATTGTGTAATATTAATATGTTATCTGTAGAAGAAGAACATTGTATAATGAATGAATTTAACAAAAAAGAGAATTCAAATTCTAATCATTTTTTAGTGCATAAAATGTTTGAAGAACAAGTGAAACGGAACCCTAATCAAATAGCGCTTGTATGTAATGAAAGAGGAATTACATATAATGAATTAAATATAAAAGCTAATCGGTTGGCGAGAAGGTTATTAGACCAAGGGGTTAAAAGAGAATCCATTGTTGGAGTGATGATGGAACGCTCCATCGAGATGGTTATAGGTATATTAGGTGTCTTAAAAGCAGGTGGGGCGTATTTACCAATTGATACTGACTTACCAAAACAAAGAGTGGAGTATATGCTTATAGACAGTGGATGTTCACATGTATTAGTACATCAAAACTCTATTATAAAGGAGATAGAATTCCAAGGTAATGTAATAGATCTAATGGATATGTCTTTTGAAGAAGAGCAAGGAGAAGACATGCAAATGATGATAGAACCTCACAACTTAGCGTATGTTATTTATACATCAGGTTCTACAGGACAACCTAAAGGCGTAATGATTGAACATCGTTCCTTAACTAATTTTTTGTGCGCAATGTATGAAGATTTCTCTCAAGATATAGGAATATCTGATAACGTTCTATTCTCTAGTAGCATCTCTTTTGATGTTACCATATTTGAAATATTTGTCCCATTGGTATATGGCGCAAGAATGACTATTTATCAAGGTGAGAAGTTTGATGTACCAAAACTTGTACAAGTCATCCTTGAGGAACAGGTCACGTTATCATATATTCCACCTACTTTATTAAATGAAATATATGATTATTTTGTTAGAGATAACCAGAAGATAGTGTTAAATAAGCTACTTGTAGGAGTAGAACCAATTAAAACAGAATTACTCGCAAAATACGATCATCTATTTAGGGGGAACCTCCAAATATTAAATGGATACGGACCTACAGAGGCTACAGTCTGTTGTACAACTTATCGATATGAGAGTGATAAAGAAATTACAACACAAAACGTACCGATAGGTTCGCCATTGTTAAATACTAAAATTTATATATTGGATTCATTTCGCAGGATACAACCTATAGGTGTTCCAGGAGAAATATGTATTTCTGGCATAGGGTTAGCTAGAGGATACATCAATCGAAAAGAATTAACAGCAGATAAATTTATTGATCATCCATTTGAACCAGGTGAGAAACTATATAAAACAGGAGATATAGCAAGGTGGCTACCTGATGGTAACATTGAATACTTGGGCCGAGTCGATCATCAAGTAAAAATAAGGGGATATCGAATAGAACTAGGTGAGATAGAAGCGAGTTTGTTAAAATATGAGACAATCAAAACCGCCGTAGTAATAGATCAAGAAGATGAAGCTGGAGAAAAGTATTTATGTGCATACGTAGTTACCGAAAAAGATATTCCTATTCCAGAGGTAAGAGCATATTTGGCAACAAAGTTACCACATTATATGATACCTCAACAACTTATACCAATTCACAATATACCATTAACACAAAATGGGAAAATAGATAGAAGTAAGTTACCGAAGCTAAATACACTAAGCAATAGTAATTATGTACCACCAAGAAATGAAATAGATAGTAGTTTAATTGATATTTGGAGTAGTATATTAGGCGTAAATAATATTGGTATAAATGATAATTTCTTTGAATTAGGTGGTCATTCTCTTAAGGGACTAAAGTTATTCGAAAATATCAAGAGAATGTTTAATGTGCAACTGCCATTAAGTTTATTATTTCAAAAGGCTACTATTGAACAATTAAGTGATGTAATAAGTAGGAATAAAGGAATAGACAGTGAGTGTTTAATTCCAATTCAAAATGGAACAAACAAGGATAGTCAATGGTTCATTGTTCATGGGCAAGGCGGGGGTATATTAAACTATTATGATTTGGCTAGAGAATTAGGAGAGGATAAGACTGTATATGGGTTACAATCTATAGGATATGATGATAGTAGATTTCCAAACTTATCTGTAGAGGAAATGGCGGTAAGATATATAGAAGAGATTAAACAAGTAAAAAAAGAAGGGCCATATACCTTATTAGGATGGTCTTTTGGAGGAATAGTTGCATTTGAAATGGCTAGAAAATTAGAAGAACTAGGTGATAAAGTTAGTTTTCTAGGTTTACTTGATGTTCATCCTATTGAACAAGGTAGGGAGATTCTTAGTTTAAATATTAAGAATGCATTTGAAGAATTGGAAAAATTCAATGATCAGTTAGGGATTGAGAAAATTAGTTTTGAACAAATGAGTGAAGAACAATTAATAGAATCTTTACTGAAAAAATTTAAATTGAATGAAAATAGTTTTCAGCAAAATTTTGAAGATCTAATGATGAATAAGTTAAAAGTAATGATAGCTAATAGATATGCATACCTAAAATATAATTGTAAACAAAAAATAAAAGCAGATATCTTTCTATTTAATGCATCTATTAATGACATTCACCCACTAGTAGATTGTAACAGATGGAATGAATATACATCAGGGGAAGTATACGCTATGCAAGTGCCAGGTTCCCATCTGAGTATGTTAGAGAAACAGCATATTCATGAATTGGTAAAGAGTATAAAAAGGAGTTTTAAACAAATGCTCTTATTAGCACATGTAAATAAGTGAAATATTATTTAAAATTGTACACTATTAATTTTCTAAAAGTCTCATAAATTCGTGTATAACATATTATGAGGCTTTTTTCTTTGAGCCTATTCAATAATAAACATAAAGAGGTTAGAAAATGAATGGGAATTATTCATTGTGAGTTTTTTGTATCTATATAAGGGATTAGGTGGTAAGGATATAATGAATATATATAAGGTACGTGTGCCAGGAAATATAGAACATGATATTATGCAGAAGCTTATACGTTTGGTCTCGAAAGAAAAGCAGATGAAAATACAGAAATATAAAAGAAAGCCCGATCAATATAGCGCCTTAATTGGAGACATTTTAATAAGATATTTAATTACTACAAACTTCTCAAAAGAAAATAAAGATATTAAATATGAATACAATGAGTACGGAAAGCCTTATGTTGATGAGTTAAATAATTTTCATTTTAATATATCACATTCCGAAAGTTGGGTTGTTGGAGCTATTCATGAGGAAGAAGTAGGAATAGATGTAGAAAAAGTCCGGCCCATAGATACTACAATGATTAAAAATATATTTACTGAGGAAGAATTTAATTATTTAAATTCATTAAATGTAGAACAACAATTAGATGTGTTTTATGAATTATGGACTATAAAAGAAAGCTTTGTTAAATGGATGGGGAAAGGACTAACTATACCTTTAAACTCTTTTGTTATTAATAAAAATACAATATTTTATGGTGACATGCTATCTAATGAGGTTTATTATAAAAAGTTTACTATTGGTAAAGATTATAAGCTTTCTTGTTGTGCTTCTTTAGATAGTTTTCCAGAATCAATAATTGAAATTGATTTTGTTGATTTGTGTTATTATTTTATCGAAAATAAAGACTTCTACTTAGTTTAAAATGGCTCGTGTTCCCATAGTTGAAGGAATTTTTTAGAAAATAAAATCAGAAAATTACATAAAATATTCGTAGGAATTTTAGGGTATTATAGAAAAGCGTCATTTTAATTTTGAAATGACGCTTTTCATTTACTTATGTCGATTCACGAATAATTAAGGTTGCTGGATATTCGATAATTTTACGCTTAATAGATTCCTTTTCATTTATATATAGTAGTATCTCACTAACAGTTCGTTTACTTAGCTCAACGATTGGAATATCAATTGTACTAATTGTTGGAGTTGTAACTGTGCAAATTAATTGATTATCATAACCGCAAACGGCAAGGTCAGTAGGGATAGTATATCCTTTTAAAGAAGCACCTTTAATTACTCCAGCAGCAACTTGATCATTTCCAGTAAAGAGCGCAGTGGGTCTATTTTTTAATTTATCTAATCTCTCAAAGATTCGAATTCCATCTTTAATAGTAATTGCATCTCCAAATAACCAACTTTTTTTGTATGATAATTGTTGTTCTTTTAATGCACGCAGGTATCCTTGTTTGCGTTTTAATTGTGCTTGACTATTAAGGGAATCAAAACAAAAGCCAATCTTTTTATGTCCTTTACTTATTAAATGTTTTACAGCTTTGTATCCGGCTTCAAATTCATCATAGCAAATTATCGGGATAGGCGCATTTTCCTCATATTCATTACAAAGTAATATTGGGCCATATGCTAAATAATGCTCTATATTTTCCCAATCATTTTCTAAGGATGCGAGAATAACACCATCTACCGCTTTATTCTTTAGTAATGAAAGCAATTCAAGCTCAATTTTTTTTTCATAAAAAGTCTGATAAATCAGTAATTTGTAATTGTGTTTTAGAAGTTCTTTAGAAATTTCTCTAGCTAATTTTCCGAAAAAAGGATGATCTATATTTGGGATCGATAGAGCGATGGTTTGTGTCTTGTTCACCCTAAGATTTCTGGCGATAGAACTAGGAGTATAGTTTAATTCTTTCATTATTTGTATTATTTTCTCACGTTTTTCTGGATTTACATAAGGATGATTATTTAAAACTCTTGAAACTGTAGCATTTGAAACATTGCATAATTTAGCTATTTCATTAATTGTTACCATAAAGAATCCCTCCGAAAAAAAAGTGTTGACATGTAATCGATAACATAAAATATAGTCTACTCATGATTTTCAAAATAATTTCTTAGAGGTGATTTTACGTGAAAACTCTTACTACAATTTCTGGCCATAGCAAAGACAATTTAGCTTTATTAAAGTGCCTGCAGGGAGAAACGAAAGAGAAAGAATTTGAAATTAGTAATGTATTACCGAATCACAAAATGAAAGAGAAATTATTTAGAGAAAATAAATTGAAAATAGATATTGATATAGAGAAAGATATTTTCAATTATAGCAGAAAAAATATACAGAAAATAGAATTTATGCCAGTTAATCGGTTGATTTCTCAAAGTGAAATTGACGGAATAATAGGAACTTTAAAAGAGGTTTTACCGACAGGTCAATTCACAAGTGGACCATTTTCTAAAAAATTAGAAGAAGTAATTGGGGACTATTTAAACAAGAAGTATGTAATTGCAACAAGTAGTGGAACAGACGCACTTATGGTGTCTTTGTTATCTATTGGTATTCAGCCAGGCGATGAAGTAATTATGCCAGCTAATAGTTTTGCTGCTACTGAAAATGCAGTATTAGCAATTGGAGCAAAACCGGTATTTATAGATATTGATCACAAGAGTTATTGTATTGATCCACTTAAAATAGAAGAAGCAATAACCCAAAAAACAAAATGTATTTTACCTGTTCATTTGTATGGTAAACAATGTGATATGAAAAGAATACGTGAAATTGCAGATGTTTATCAGTTAAGAATTATTGAAGATGCATGTCAGGCTATTGGTTCCTCAGAACTTGGAGAATATGGTGATATTATTATTCTGAGTTTTAATCCATATAAAAACTTTGGTGTATGTGGTAAGGCGGGTGCAATAGTTACTAATAATGAAAATCTTGCAACTCGTTGCAATCAATATAGTTATCATGGATTTGAAGTTGATAAAAAAAATAAAAAGGTATTAGATTTTGGCTTTAATTCTAAAATTGATAACCTTCAAGCAGCTATTGGTTTAGAGAGAATTAAGTTCCTATCGTATAACAATTTAAAGAGAGTATTTTTGGCTCAACGATATATACGTAATTTAAAAGAATTAGAGGATAGAGAATTAATAAAGCTACCTAGGATGACAGAAGATAATGTTTGGCATCTTTTTCCGATTAGAATTATAAATGGAAGAAGAGATGAGGTGAAAAATAAATTGTACCAGTTGTATAACATTGAAACAGATATTTATTATCCAGTATTATCTCATAAACATAATACTAAGCTGGTAAAGGAAAAATATATGCAGGATACTTTAATAAACACAGAGCAAGTTCATAAGGAAATATTACATTTACCTTTACATCCAAATATGTTGTTAGAGGAACAAAATTTTGTTTTGGAGGGATTAATTAATGTCAATAAGTAATGAAGTTTTAAAGTCTTTAGTTTTTGAAAGGTTACCACAGGTTAAAAATCCTAAATATATAGTGTTCTGTGATTTTGACGAAACTTATTACCCTCATAATATGGATAATTATGGAAGAAGTAATATGAAATTATTAGAAAAATACTTGTATGAACACGCAAGTAAAGGAGATTTGGTCATTGGTTGGGTAACTGGAAGTAGTTTAGAATCAATTGTTGAGAAAATGAAAAAAGGTGGTATTAAATATTTCCCTCATTTTGTGGCGAGTGGATTAGGTACGGAAATAACGTACTTTGATAGTAATGGGACTACTACGGATGATCAAGTTTGGGAAGAGAGAATAGTAGAGGGAGGTTTTGATTCTGCGAAAATTAAAAGAATTATCGAATTGCTTGAAACAAAATATGAAATTTTTTTAAGACCTCAGACACAATTAGGAAGTTCTAAGTACAAATTTAATTTTTATTATGAAGAGCAAAATGAAGCTATTGATTCAAACAATTTAGAACAGATAGAAGAAATCGGGAAGTTATACAAAGTGGGGGTAAATATTAACAAATGTAATCCATTAGCTGGTGATCCAGAAAATTGCTATGATGTAGATTTTATTCCACTTGGAACAGGTAAAGATGAAATTGTGAAATTTATGTTAGATAAGTACAAACTAGATAAAGCAAATGCAATTGCTTTTGGAGATAGTGGAAATGATTTAAGGATGTTACAAGCTGTAAGACATGGTTACTTAGTAGAAAATGCAACGGAAGAGGCTAAACACACACACGCAATGCTAGCTCAAGGTGAATACTCAATTGGAATTTTAAATACTCTAAAGCACATTATTAATTAAAGGGGATGTTCATATAATGAATATTGGAATTATAGGTGCAGGTAGTATTGCAAAAGCTCATTCTAGGGCATTATCAACAATTGATAATTGTAAATTAGTTGGAGTATATGATGTTAATTACAAGAATGCTCGAGAGTTAGTAGAAGATTATGATGGGGAAGTTTTTAATAGTTATGAAGAGTTACTTGAAGTTGTTGATGGGATAATAATATCTTCCCCTAATTTTTGTCATAAGTCTCAAGCTGTTCAAGCGTTATTAAAAAACAAACATGTTTTAGTTGAAAAACCAATGGCAATTTCTTGTGAAGAAGCAAAATATATGATGAAAATAGCAAAGGATACTAATGTAGTTGCTGCAATGGGGTTTAACTATCGTTACTTGTCCTATATTAAGGCTTTGAAGAGCTTAATTCAAAATGGGGAATTAGGAGAGGTAGTAGTAATAAGGCTACATTTTAAAAAGAATAGCGCTTTTCGAAGAACTTTGTTTACTTGGCGGGATGACAATCAAAGTAATAAAACTAGTGGGGCATTGGGGGATTTAGGCATTCATTTAATAGATTTACTTTGGTTTTTATTTGAAAGTGATTTTAGAGAGGATACTGTTCGAACTAAAATTAAAACAAATGTTAAAGAAAAAGAAAAACAAAAAGTATTTGTAGATGATTATGCAGAGGTTTATGGTCAATTAACCAATAAAGTATTTGTTAATATTACAACGTCTAAAAGTTCATTCCCTGAAGATTGTGGCTTTAGTATTGAGGTAATAGGTACTAAAAAAGAATACAAGTATTCTTCTAAAGAACCTAATAAATATATAACTTTTGATGGGTTGGAAAAACAAGAAATCTTTTTACCTTTACCGTTATTAGTTGATCCGGAAAACGAGATTTTTGAATGGGCGGATTCTTTTAGAAAGGAAATTATAAGCTGGGTTAATGCAGCAGAAGGTAGTTCTAAAAAATCGATTGCAACATTTGAAGATGGACTACGTTCACAAATTATATTAGATTTATTCTTCAATAAAAACAAACGTAACAAAGAACTATCTGTAACAACTATTTAGTTTTATTGTAAAAAGAGGGATTTATAATTTGTAACATAAATCCCTTTTTCTTTTGAATTGGAGCTGATAAAAAGTGCGGTTAATATTTTATTTTGGGTGCTTGTTCTATTTTATTGTAGGAGTAATACATGTTTGTATGGGCAGTTTAATTCCTTCGTTACTACAATATTATGAAAGAACACCTGATCAACTAGGAATATTAATATTTTTTCAATTTACTGGATTTTTATTTGGTGTTCTTAGTTCGCCTGTTTTAGTAAAAAAGTATCATTATTTTAAAACTCTAACATTTGGGATATTAGCAATGTTAGTAGTTTTAGGAGGTTTTTTATTTGTTAAAGAATGGGCATATTTAGCAGTAATTGCATTTGGATTGGGGTATGGAGCAGGTTTGTTAGAAACTACTATGGGTTCCTTTGTTATTTCAGCAGAACAGAATAGTGCTGCTAAATTCAGCATTCTTGAAGTATGGTTTGGGATTGGAGCACTTGGGTTTCCTTTATTAGTAAATTATTTTATAAAATTTTATGCATGGTATTTCATTTTATATGGAATCTTGCTATTTCTTATCTTCACACTATTGGTTTGGTACTTGCTTGGGAGTAGTCGATTTAATAGTCTCTCTCCTCAAAAGAATGAAAAGGAAATATCACTATCTCCATTAACTGTTAGCTTTAAAAATGGAAAAGTAAAAATTATATTATTTATATCACTTTTTGCATTCTTATATGCAGGTATAGAAACCAATCTTGCAAATTTTTTATCTACAATTATGATTCTTACTAATAATGAATTAATTAGTTCAATAAGTATATCTTGTTTCTGGCTAGCAATAGTTATCGGAAGGATTTTTGTAGGTAAATTTGTTCATAAGTTTAATTACTGGATATATATTTCATCTAGTTGCTTCACATTAGTAATTCTCTTATTTCTATTCCCCTTTGTTCGTGGTACAGGTATGTATTTATCTGTAATCTTCATTATTGGTTTAGTCATAGCTGGCATTTTTCCGATAACACTTATTTTAGCTTCCCGTATTATGGAAAATAATATTGATGAAGTGACTAGTTTATTCATTGCATCGGCAAGTTTGGGAGGAGCTCTAGTTTCCTTTCTAATTAGTTGGAGCTTATCATTAAATACTATAAATATTACCTTTGGGATATTTTCATTTTTTGCTTTTATTCTTGGTTGCATTATTTTAAAGATGAGGAAAATCTCCAATTATAGTAATAAAGATGTTAAAAAAATAGAAAGCATGAAATCTTTATAGAAAATATTTTTATGTATAGAATGTGTAAAAAAAGAAAATTATAGTATGAATTGACAGAAAATTGATAAAAGAATTGAGAAAGCTGAAAATTCAGTATTTTAAGTATATTTTTAGTGTTTTAGTGTGTAATATATTCAGCAGAGCTATATCATAAAAAATAGGAATATAGACTAACAATAGAATTATATTTAAGTATTTATGAGTAAAAATAGTATTCGAGTTCATATAGGCTATATATCAACTGCTTTACATTAGTTTAAAAACAAATATAGAAAAGTGTGGTAATGGATCCACATGAATTATATTTGCAATCTATTATTTTTTACCTTAGCTGTTTAATAGTTTGTATTTACATGCATATGTAAATACATTTTTGTTACATGCAATTATTCAAAAGGGAGGTAATATAATAATGGCTATTCGAAAACATTTAATTACTCTTGAGGATCTTACTGATAGTGATATTAACCAAATTGTAACTCGTGGGGTAGAGTTTGCCACAGGTAAATCGCAACCTAATCAAATATTAGCGGGAAATATAATTGGGATTTACTTCCGTAAAACATCAACTAGAACTCGATCGGCATTTTCTGTTGCAGCATTAAAGATGGGTGCACAAATTGTAACGTATGGTCCAAATGATTTGCAAGAAAATACAGGGGAGTCTATAGAAGACACTACTCAAGTACTTTCGCGAATGCTGGATGGACTAGTAGCAAGAACTGCAGATAGTCAAAAGGAAATGGAAAAACTGGCATCTCAAAGTCGTATGTCAGTCATTAATGCAATGAGTGCGGAAGAACATCCAACACAAGCGCTAACAGACCTAACAACAATGAAACAAAAATTTGGTGAAATAGCTGGATTACGGGTTTTATATATGGGAGAAGGTAATAACAGTGCAGCAGCTCTAGCTCTTTCTTTATCTCGTTTTCCAGGTACGGAGTTATATCTTTTTACACCTGCTGGTTATGGAGTGTCTCCAAGTGTGCTTGAAAAATCAAAAGAATATGCACGATTTTCTGGTGCTAAAGTTATAGAATGTCATGATATAAAAATGTTACCTAGTGAAGTGGATGTTGTATATACAACAAGGTGGCAAACAACAGGGACAAGCAAAATAGATCCTTTATGGAAAGATGCATTTAATCCATTTGCAGTGACAGAGAAAATTTTGACTTTATATCCGGAAGCTACTTTTATGCATGACCTTCCAGCACACCGAGGTGAAGAAGTAGCAGCAACAGTTATTGATGGACCGAAAAGTATTGTATTTACCCAGGCCGAAAATAAGTTAAATAGTGCTATGGCAGTACTTGAATGGTGCTTAGCTTATCGATACTAAAGAATCTAGCATTTATTGTCTTTCAGGTATAAGTTCTATTAGAGGTACATTCGAAAGAACATTTAAAGTAAATCTGAATATAAGTTATTTAAAGATGATTTATATTCGAATTTAAAAATGTTTATCTTTAATTATTTTTTTTAGATTTTAACCAAGAAAGGAAGCAAATTATGCTCAAGAAATTAGAGAGTTTAGAAAGGGTAATTGGCAACACACCTATGATTAAATTAGAGCATGAAAAGATTAATCTGTATGCAAAACTAGAATATTACAATTTAATGAATAGTGTTAAAGTACGTGCTGCTTACCATATTTTAAAGTCAGCAATAAATCGCGGTGAAGTGACTGAAAATTCTACAATTATCGAATCTTCATCTGGTAACTTTGCGGTTGCTCTTGCTACTCTTTGTAGGTATATTGGTCTGAAATTCATACCAGTTATTGATCCAAATATTAATGATAGTTATGTGAATTTTTTGAGGGCAACTTCCTATCAAGTAGCTAAAGTGGATGAACGAGATGAAACAGGTGGCTATTTATTAACCCGTTTAAATAAGGTGAAAGAACTTTTAAATACTATTCCTAATGCATACTGGACAAATCAATATAATAATGCCGATAACTTTGAAGCTCATTATCAAGGAATTGGTGGAGAAATATCTAATGATTTTAAACAGTTAGATTATGCCTTCTTTGGAGTGAGTACTGGAGGAACTATCGCTGGAGTATCTACACGATTAAAAGAAAAATTCCCTAATATTAAAATTATTGCGGTAGACAGTCAAGGATCCATTATTTTTGGTGATAAGCCTCGTAAACGATACATACCAGGAATTGGTGCCAGTATGATACCTGGAATGGTTAAAAAAGCAGTGATTGATGATGTAATTATTGTACCGGAGATTCATACTGTTGCAGGTTGTTATGAGCTATTTAATAAACATGCAATATTTGCCGGTGGATCATCAGGGACTTCATATTATGCAATCCAAAAGTATTTTGAAAATAGAGATGTTCAAAATACCCCTAATGTTGTTTTCTTATGTCCTGATAATGGTCAAGCTTACACATCTACTATTTACAATGTAGAATGGGTAGAATGGCTTAATACACAAAAATCAGTAGAAGATCAATTAGTTTCTTTATAAAAATGATATAGAAATGAGGAAGCAATTATGATGTATTTAAATACTAAACATATCAATGAAATGGGTGTTAATTGGGAAGAAACAATAAATGTCATTTCAAAGGCAGTAAAAAGTCTTGATTCAGAAGATTTTTCTCAGCCAATTAAGCCATACTTACGTTTCGATGATCCGGCTAATAGAATTATTGCTATGCCAGCTTATATTGGAGGAGAATTTAAGGTTTCAGGAATCAAATGGATAGCTAGTTTTCCGAAGAATATTGAGAAAGGTATTCAACGTGCTCATTCAGTTACTATATTAAATGATGCTATGACTGGAAAACCATTTGCGACACTTAATACAGCAATGATCAGTGTAATACGAACAGCTTCTGTTACAGGGTTAATGATTCGAGAGTTTGCCAAGTTAAGAGATTTAAATAATGTTAAAGTTGGAATTATTGGATTTGGACCTATTGGTCAGATGCATTTAAAGATGGTAACTGCCCTATTAGGCGATAAAATCGAAAGTGTTTACTTATATGATATCAATGGAATTAAAGACGAATTAATTCCTGAGGAAATTTATTCTAAAACTCAAAAGGTTAATGCATATGAAGAAGCCTATAATGATGCTGATATTTTTATTACTTGTACTGTTTCTGCAGAAGGTTATATTGATAAGAAACCTAAAGATGGGGCGCTACTACTCAATGTTTCTCTTCGTGATTTTAAGCCTGATATCTTAGAATATACAAAATCACTAGTTGTTGATAATTGGGAAGAAGTCTGTCGTGAAAAAACTGATGTTGAAAGGATGCACCTTGAAAGAGGTTTACAAAAAGAAGATACAGTATCAATTGCTGACGTTGTAATCCGAGGAGCACTGCAAAACTTCCCTTATGACAAAGCAATATTATTTAATCCAATGGGTATGGCCATATTTGATGTAGCCATTGCTGCTTATTACTATCAAAGGGCTAGGGAAAATGAAATTGGTGTTTTATTAGAAGACTAGTAAAATTATTAAAACGCGGTTTGAAATAATTGTTTAATAGCTGCTAAATATCGGTAAACACGACTAATCATTATAGAAAATTAGTTATTTGATAAGCTTAGAATTTATGTAATTATTTGAGGAGCTGTTTTTATGAGTGAAATTATTTCGGCCTTAGATCTCTTACATCCCAAGCAAATTCGCTTTCATGAATCATATGAACACAAAAGATTGGAACAAATTTGTCGTGTAATGGAAAGCGAAGGTGTTTTACGGAATCCTCCCTTAGTATCTGAGCTTAGTGATGGTAATTATCTGTTACTTGATGGTGCCCATCGTATGAAGGCTATGATGGCATTAGGTTGTAAACGCGTTGCTGTACAGGTAGTACCTGATGAAAAAATAAAAATTCGTGCTTGGAATCATTTATTACCAATGGGGGAATGGGTAAATAATTTAAAGAAAGAACCTACAATAATTTGGTCAGGTAAGATTATTGCTAATAAACGTTTGCTTGCAAAAATTACAGAAGCAAATAAACAAGAACATTTTTTATATGCAAGGGATTTAAATAGCGATTTATTTAACCATTTAGAGATATGGCATCGTATTGTCGGCTTATATCAACATGAGTATACGGTACGCCGTCATTCAAATGATACTGAGGTCTGGCCTCATTCAAATGAAATATTGATGAGTTATCCAGAATACTCGTTGATGGAACTGAAAAAGGTAATTGAAGCAAAGTTTTTAATGCCAGCGGGAGTTACTCGTACGACGCTTAGTGGTCGGTTATTGAATTTACGTATACCACTTCATATATTGCGTACGGAAGTATATCCTGCTGGTGAATGGGAAACGTTATGTGGAAATTGGTCAAAATGTTTACGCCTTTATGACGAGCCAATATATGTTTATGATGCTTAATATATATTTTTTACTAGCTTATTTATAAAAAGGTTTATTGTATATGAGTTATTAACTTTGAAATATTTAATTATATTATAAAAGTTTTTTAACTAGCACTTAAGACTAATCTAAGAGAGGTTTGTTATTGAATGGGGGTAAATATTACAAAAAAGGACAAAGTGGAGATTTCTAAAAAATTAAAAGTTTTTTTGGCTGATCAATATTCACTTGAATTAGGCGATTACATAAGCTTTGAGATACTTGAATTTATAATAAAGGAACTAAATCCACATTTTAATCAAGCTACAAAGAATAGATTGGAAATTCTGTTAAAGAATATAGAGAAAGAGATATATGGTGAATTAGTCTCACACCGAAATAACAAAGCATAGAGGTTATTGTATGTGTTTAAATGTAGAATAGTTTGAACTTATAACTAAATAATGTGTTGCTATTAATTTGGTAGAATTGCGAGGATCAAGAAAAGTGATGATATACAATTTTTAGAAGAGATGGAATTGTGAAGTGAATATACTTGCAATTTCATCTTTTTGTTTTTAACACGCTTTTTGCAATTCAAGATTGATACTAGATCCTTGCAAAGACTTTTAGGCAGCGTAAATTCTGTAAGAGAATTTAAATGTATTAAAGTTATTTCATGATTAAAATTTTTTGGCGAAGCCTTATACAATTAAAAAAAGAGTTGATTATCCTATTTTATGGTAAAATATTCTTAAGGTTTATCTTCTATAAATCTAATTTTTTTACAAGTTTAATTGCCATTCTTAATCGTTATTCAGGTATTAGAAGAATTATTTAAATTAATAATCAGCATTGATTATAATAAAATTATAAAAATATCAGCTGGGAAAATAGCTCTTAAATTTTAACGATATAATAAGTAAGTCTCTTTTTATTATATTAATATAGTTAAATATCCTATTATTTTATTTTTTGTAAATATATCTTTTTTTTATTAATATTTAATGGTATATTATTTTAAGACAATGTTGTGGTAAATTATTGAATTTATAACATCATTTTCAAAAAAATAAAAAGGTAGGTATCGAAATGGAAACTGAAAAATATTTACAAGTCGTAGAAGATGAAGAGATTGAACAATTAGTTGGTGGTGTAGGACCTGGTTGGATTGCAACGTTAACTAAAGATTGTCCTGCGAATAAACCTTATGCATGCATCACAATTGCGGGACAAACAATCTGTAAAAAATGCCGCTAATAGTTAAAGAGAGTAAGGCGGAAGGCCTTACTCTCTTTAATGATAATGAATTTCTATCTATTCCTCCTACCTATAAAAAGAAGAGGTTATTATGAAAAATAATTCACATGGAATTTCGAATACAATAGATAATGGATCACATTCTTTAGTAACAAAAGAATACCTAGAAAAAAATTTTGTTATCTTTTTAGAAGGCTTTTCTTGTAATGATGTCATTAAGAAAGATGAAAGCTATAACTTTCAAAAAATAATACAAACATATGTAGTATTCCTTAAAAATATGATAATAAATAAAGTTGATTTTTTTGGTAATGTTGAGGGGGTTTCTGAATCGATAATGTTTGATTTAGAAAAAAGATTATACCAAGTATTAAGGCCATCCTTAATTGTATACATAAATAAACTTAGAGTAGAAAACGCTTTAGTAGGAATGGATACTAATGAAGAATATAAGTATTTTACAAAAAATTTCTTTCACTTAAAAAAATTCTATATGAATTTTTTTAAAATGTTACCTTTACTGAATGAAAAAATTTTTACAATAATTAAAAATGAAATGAATTATATGATTTGGTTACAAGGAGCTCTTGAAAAAGATCAAAAAGAAATTCATAAAATTTCGGGTTTTAATATTATGCATGTAGAAAAAGTTATTAACCTAGGTGACTATCATAATAATGGAAAGAGAACAATACTTTTAGAAGATAAATTTAATAATAAGGTAATTTTAAAACCAGTTGATTTGAAAAATTCTATCATATATCATAGCGTAATAAATCAACTGAATAAGGATTTAAATACAGATATCTTTATTCCACAAGTTGTTAATAAAAAAAATTATGGATATATGGAATACATTAATCATGAATCATGTGAATCTAATGAGCAAATTAAAGATTATTATTATAATTTAGGTGTAGTGCTTTCAGTAATATTTTTGATTAATGGAAGTGATATACATAATGAAAATATCATAGCTAAACAATTCTCACCAGTCATAATTGATTTTGAGACATTAGGAAGTACATTAAATTCAAGTATTACCGAAGAAACCAGTAGTTTTATATTATCTAATTCAGTATTAAATTCTGGAATGCTACCTATAAAGTTTAGTGGAGGTAGAGAGGTAATAAGAGATTACAGTGCCATTGGGAGAGTAATGAAGAAGTTGGTAAAAACAATTAAAATACAAAATGAATTTACATCGAACCCAATTGAAATAAAAGAAGAGACAATAGTAGAAGATACAGCTCGGAATTTACCGTTTTTTAACGGTGATATATACGAGTATGATAATTATATAAAAGATATTATTAAAGGTTTTGGGGATGCATATAATACAGTCTTAAAAAGTAAAGAGGAATATATGTATATATTAAAAAACAGTGTTTCTAAATGGAATTATCGAAAAGTATATCGAAATACAAAAGTTTATTCTCTTTTATTAGATAGACTAAATGTTCCGGATTTATTAGAGAGTAAATTAAAGACTGTAAAATATTTGCAAAATATTCTTGGGAAAAATATCTACTTGGCTACTAGGAAAGACATTATTCAAAAGGAGATAGAGGAACTATTATCCTATGATGTTCCATATTTCTTTAATAAGTATGAATGGGGCTTTTGTGAGAGTTTATCATGTAATGAAATAGATTTAGAAATGAAATTCAAAAAAATATCATATGCTGACTTTTTATTACAAAGAAAAATTATAGAAATATCCCTTTCTAATCAAAGTGATAATCTATATAAGCTGAATACAGTAAAGGAAACAATTAATGTTCAGACTAATTCACCTACAAATAAAATAAAGGAAGCAATTACAGGGAAAATTCTTGATGGTAGTTATATATCAAAAGATGGTGATGTAGATTTTATTGGATTAAAAACAAATTGGCAAGGAGAGCTTGAGATAAACCATTTGAATAATGGAATATATGATGGATTATTGGGAATAAATTCATTATTGAGAAATAATGCTGATCCTAATCACATTGAAATTATAAATAAACTTGAACAAAAAGCATTGCAAGAAATACTAAACAAAAATAAAAATAATTATGGTTTTGTAAATGGTGTTAATGCTATTGTTTCTTACTATTTAACAAATTTACCGCATATCACCTCTCTCAATGAAAAGGTGATATTGCAAATATTTATGGATATCAACACTGATATCAATGAAGGTAAATATAACGATAGACATTTTGATATATTAGGGGGTTCAGCTGGTCTAATTTTAACTGCAGTAAAGTTCTATCAAGTTAATCCTAAGTATAAAATATTGCTTAAAGTGGCTGAAAATCTCGGTGACTACATTGTCAATAATATGCAAACACATGATGAATTTGTATATTGGAAAGCTCACGATACTCTAAATTTAGAAGATTCATTAAAGGGATTTGTTCATGGATTATCAGGTCAACTTCTCGCTTTTTATAAGTTGAAAGACATATTAAAAACCAATAAGTACGATAGAGTAATACATGGAATACATAAAAGTGAGAAAATGAGTATGAGTGAATATGAGTATACAGATAGCTGGTGTAAAGGGTTTAGTGGAATGGGAATATCAAGAATTAAAATTTTAGAATCATATCAAAATGAAGAGATACAATCAGATTTAATCTTTTTTAAAAATCAAATCTTAAGTACATTGCATGAAAACAGTGATTATTGTTTATGTCATGGTTTAATGGGGAAACTAGACTTTTTATTGGAGTTAGAAAATAGAGGTATGCTAGAGCGAAATGAAAAACAAATTGTTATGAAAGTAACAAATAACTTTTTGAATAATTTTGATATAGAAGATTTTAATCCTCATAAAATTGCATTATTTACAGGTCTAGGAAGTGTTTTGTATTTTTTACAAAGGTTAGAGAATAATAAACTAAATAGCATTTTATACTTTAATGCCTAGAATAGGTGATAAATATGTTAAGAAAGAAAATCAAGTTTATACCGCAAATGACATCTTTTGATTGTGGGCCTAGTTGTCTAGCAATGATTATGCATTATTACGGTTTAGCAGTACAAGCTTCGGAAATTAGAAATAGTAAAATTATCAATAAAAAATCGTCATGGAGTTTGTTGGATATAAAAAAAGTTAGTGAATCGTATGGACTCTCTGCAACTGCATATAGGATAGAAAATATAACTGATTTACAAAGGATACAAAAGCCGATGATAGCATTTTGGGGCTTTAATCATTTTGTAATTATTGAAAGGGTTAAAGAAAATAAATTTTATATTGTAGATCCTAAGGCAGGTCCAATGGTAATCAATATAAGAAGTTTTGAAGAGATGTTCTGTAACTATATTTTAGTAATAGAAAACAAAGAAGATATACAGCCAAATATTAAAAAGCTTGAAAAACATATACTACTTAGATATATTGATCATTTTGTATCCCCTAGCCAGATTATTTTACTAGCACTATTAGCATTGTTAGCACAAATCTCAATTTTTGCTTTCCCTTTTATTTTGAAAAAGTTTATGGATATTTTGAATGCTTCAAAGGAAGTGGATGCTAGGTACCTTTTAATTTTATTGGGGAGTTTAATAGTTGTTATAGGGATAAAATCTATAACTTCAATTATAAAAGTAAAATTTCAAAAAGAAATTGATAGAAAAAGTACAACAAAAGTTTTTGAGCATATGTTTAGTATCCCCATAGAGAAGATTACTACACGTCATGCAGGGGATTTAAATGTAAGAATCATGAGTTTAGAGTCAATACGAGGATATATTTTAGAAGATCTAATTGAAATGATTATATCAATAGTAGTTATCATTCCGTTATTGATGTATCTATTATATACTGAGACTTTTTATACTTTAATATTGATGTTTTTTATTGCTAGTTCTCTATTTATCAATATTTCTTTAGGGAAATTTATATATAATGCTAATTTAGTCGAAACGTATTACCTAGGAGAACATAGAGGGAAAATTAATGAATCATTAAAAGCAATGTATTATGTAAAGGCCACAGGGATTTTTTCTAGAATTAAATCTGTATGGAAAAAAGATTATGATAAATACCTAGATACGGTACATAAACGAGTGCTAAAACAAAATGCTTTAGAATCATTTAATAGTTCCCTATCAACAATATTTATTATCATAATGCTTGCTGTAGGATTTTATAATTTTAGTAAAGGAGAAGGGGATTTAAGTAATATTTTCTTCTTTATTGCCATATCTAGTATTATATTTTCTCCGGTTGCAACAATTATAGGATCAATTTTAAATTGGAATTCAGTTAAACCACTTTTATTAAGAACTTTAGACATCTTGGAAGAGGAACTAGAAAAAGATGGATTAGATACTAAATTAAACATTCTTAGAGGCTCAATTCAATTTAATAATATTTCGTTTAGTTTTGATGACAAAAAAATAATAGAAAACTTAAGTTTGAACATTAAAAATAACGAAAGTATTGCTATTGTTGGAGAAAGTGGTAGTGGTAAATCCACTTTGGCTAACTTATTATTAAAATTGCATACTCCTAATAAGGGTAATATATTAATAGACGATAGAGATATTAAAGATTGGAATAGTGAGGAACTAAGAAAAAAGGTAGGACTAATGACCCAGGATGGAGTTTTATTTAGAGGAAGTCTATCCGAAAATTTATCTTACTTTGATATAAATTATGATCCTTCAAAAATTCAGAATGCTATAGATAAATTGAATCTAAGTAATTATATTCAATTTCAAAGTATAAATGATATTTTTATCACTGAGGGAGGAACAAATTTTTCTGGTGGTCAAAGACAAAGATTATCTATGTTACGCCTGTTCATGAAAGAATATCCAATTCTTATTTTAGATGAACCAACTAACCATTTAGATAGAGAAACGGCAAATGCCGTTATTGAAAGTATATTTGCCATACCATCCACTAAAATTATTATCACTCATGACGAAAATATTTTAGAGCGTGTAGATAGAGTTTATGAACTTACTGATAAAAAATTAGAACAAAGAGAAACCTTTTCTAAATCCAAATTGCAAACATCAGGTAAAGGATAAATAGAATATCTAATTGATCAAGAATATAATAGATACTTACTTTTATTTGAGAATGAGAAAGTGAGGAACAAAATGAAATTAGCAATTCAAACAAAAAATTTAACGAAATCTTTTGAAAATCAATCCATTGTAAGAGATTTAAACTTATCTGTTCCTGAAGGAAGTTTATATGCTTTCATTGGACCAAATGGTGCAGGAAAAACAACAACAATGCGAATGCTATTAGGGTTAATACCATTAGATAAAGGAACGATATTATTTAATAATAAAGATATCAAAGAATGGAAAGAAGAATTATTTGAAAATGTGGGTTGTTTTATTGATTCACCTACCTACTATCCTAATTTGACAGCATATGAAAATTTAGCCTATGTACAAAAAATGATTAATAAGCCTTTAGATGAAATAGACAGAGTATTAAAAATCACAGGAATATATAAAGCAAAAGATAAAAAAGTGAAAGATTTTTCTTTAGGAATGAAACAAAGGCTAGGTATTTCCTTTGCTATTCTTAATGATCCTAAAATACTAATTCTTGATGAGCCGACAAATGGATTAGACCCAGAGGGAGTACACGAGATAAGGCGCTTATTACTTCATTTAGTAAAAAATGAGGGGAAGACAATATTTATTTCTAGTCATAATTTAGCTGAAATTGAAATGATAGCAGATCACATAGCATTACTACATAAGGGTAACATACTCTATGAAGGGAATTTAAACAGTATTATTACTTCTAGAGAATATATTGTTCATGTTAATGACACTACTGCCACAGAAAGGATTTTACATACAGAGGATATACCTTATAGCATAGAAAAAGAAGGGGTATTCAAACTAATGATAGATCAAAATAGTGTTCCTAATTTAACCAGAATATTAATTAAAAATGATATAGATATTTTTGAAGTTAGCCCTAAAAAGCTAACATTAGAGGAAGTATTTTTATCTTTAACTAAACAAAAGGAGTTACTATCATAATGCAATTTATCTTTAAAAGTGTGAATAGTGAGATGAGGAAAATTGGTGGGAGAAAATTATTGTTATTTTCTTTGTTTTTTTCATTATTATCAAGCTTTTTGTGTATAAGTTATTTTATTTTTAACAAGAATAATCCTGACATGTTTCAATCTACGAATCTTATAGCAATTACAGTAAACTTTAATACATTAACGTTAAGCATTTTTTCTGCTTGTATGTGGTATTTTATCATTTCTTCTGAAAATAAATATGGCACTTGGGCCATTATTTATACAAAGCCAATTTCAAAGTTTAAATTATTGGTAGCTAAAAATTTATTGTTTATACTGTTCTATTTAATCTTTAATATTTTAAATTTTTCAGTTATGGGTATCTATATTTTTATAAATGGATATGAAATATCTATACTTTATTTTTTGAAAATGTTGTTACTTTGTACAATTCTATCTTTAGCAATACCATATTCTCAATTACTTTTTCATTTAATTATAAAAAAGGGAATTCTTGCGGCGTCCTTATCAGTTATATGGATTTTTTTTAGCGTAACATATGGATTATTTCCTGCAGTATTCACAAAGATATTTCCAATATTTTATGCATTAAATATAGTAAGTGACGTAATGATGAAAGAAACAACTATTTTATTATATCTTGCAAGTTCTTCAATCTATATTTTGGGGATTATGTTATTGACTGTGAGTTTTAAATATTATACATATGAATAATAAAGGGTGAAATAAGTGGGTATATTAGGTGAATATAAAAAAAGTCTTCATAATGGATTGTATATCCTGTTACTATTGTTTCTGTTGACACCAATTAGTTTTCAAATCTTACTAACTGTATCATCTCAATCAAAAGATGGCGTTTTCATGCATATAGCGATTCTAAGCCTTTTTTGTAGATTATTTTTACCTATTGCGATAGGTCTATTAGTGTCATTTTCTTTTGTAAACGAATTCAGAAGAAAAGGATATATGTCTGCTATTTATCATGGAGTTACTTTAAAAACTATATTAAGTAATAAGTTTTTGTTTTGTTTAATAATTACTTTTTGTTATTTAATATGTGCTTTAGTCATAACTAGTATACCTATAGTATTAACGGTTGATAGTCTCGGGACTGTTTATCAAAGTTTAAGTTTTTCTATACTTTTTATGGTAATTAGCTCTCTAATTATAGTGAATCTACATTTTTTAATAAATATAATATTCTATAAAATCCCCTTACTTTCGTTATTAGTAGGAGTTATAGGTGGACTGGGTAGTTTTTTTATCTCCCATACAAACTATTGGATACTATTTCCTTGGTCATATCCAATTATGAGTCTTTATATCGATAGCATTGAACCAAAACAGTTGTATATTATTCTTATTGTATATGTATTATCATTAATAGGTTGTATATTTATTATTAAAAAATCAATGCGATGGAATTAAAGTTAAAATAATAATAGTAGTATTAATAATAAAGCGTGTTGTGGTTGCTATAAGCTGAATCTCGTTACGTTAAGTGAAGTAATAAGACAAGCTGATTAAGTACTATTTAATTCAAAGAAGCTAAAATATGAAGAATGTAACTTATGGCTGATAGAATATCTATTAAAAATTCACCATATGAAAAAGGTAGCTGTACAAAAAGTACAGCTACCTTTTTTTACAAAATCATTCGTATACAAGAACAACTTTAGCGTAAACTTGCGCTTAATGGTACTTGAGAATAAACTGTGAAATTGTTACTATAAGTACCATGTTTAGAAAATGAGGAAGAAATTGAACCGTTCCAACTCTTGTAGATAGATCCAGATGTATCTGCTCTTAGAAGTACGTTTGAAAAGCTAGCTTGGCTAAAAGAATTACGTCCAGTATCTTCAACGCCCTGAACCATTTTTACTGGTTCGTATTGAGAAAATGAGCCATATACAGGCTGATTTGTATATCTAGGGTTTCCATTTACATACATAGTAACCGTACCATTGCCGTTATTAATTATTTTAAGGTTTACTCGATCACCATCTTTAATTGATGTATCATATTGTGTGTTCCAATACTTATTGTTTTGACCTGATTCATTATTTCCTGAATTAAGAAATACTTTATATCCACTTGGTGTTTTTGAAATACCACCTTCAACTTTAGATGCTCCAATACCTAAATACCAATTCACATATCCATCTTTGACAACAACTGATTATGGTAGATTTATATCAGCTGCAATACCGGTATAGCTACCATTTGTGACACTTTTTACAGCACCTTCTGTAGCTGCAAAACTTGTAGTTGAAAACATTGATAGAGAAATTAGAAGTGAACCGACTAGATACATCATTTTTTTCTTACTTTTCCTTAATACTTGATTCATTTTAAATCCCCCTTATTTTTAATTATTAAAGTGTATTGAAAGTTGGCCAACTAACTACGACTTACAAATCAAAGATACATAAGGTTTAATTTAATGTATATATTTTCCTGTCACAAGTCATGGAAATGTCAAATATATTTTATATTTCATATTTATCGATATAGGGGGAGTTGACAGAATAAAGTGTTATATCTGCTTAAAATTAAGTAGGTTTTGTTAAAAATACGATTAAGCTTATAAATGTGTTAGGTATAATATGTATTACGATTCATCTAGGGGAGATAGATATGGAAGGGATACAGAGGATTTTTCAAAAGATATATCTGAAATTTTGATAAATAAAATAAAAACAAATGAAATAAATTAATTGTTTTTGTTAAAGGATTTATTGGAATAGTTCGTAGATGAAGGGAAATATATGATTTAAAAGTCGTGGAATTCCTATATAAAAAGAAGAAAGGGGGGGGGGCAGCTATGGAAAAAACAAAATCAAAGTTAAATAATGCAGCTATTGAAGGGGTTATAGCGGCATTAAAAGATGAAAATGAATGTTTACGTATGGAAATCGATTATTTAAAAAAGTTAAAGGCCTTAGTTCAAAAAGAGAAGAAATTACAGTCCTTTCCGAACGAGAAAGCCCATCGCCTTTAGGTATCCAAAGGGTGGGTATAATTTGCGATCTTGTAATCTAGCTAATACATTGTAAGCATAATAAATGTTCCTCATTATGCTTATTAAAAACATCAATAACCGTATTGAGACATTCTTCCGCTTTTTCAAATTCTCTTAGATCTATACAGGTTAAACCATATACATTGTCGCATAAAGCAGTATTAATTTCATATCCTACATGGTTCAAATATATTTTTTTGGCTTTTACTACATGTTGAATCGCTTCAAATGGTTGATAAGATTGATAACAGTAAGTTGAAAATCTATACTCAAACTCGGCCTGATCTATTTCATCAGGTATATCAATGAAAAGCCTTTCCGCCTTTTCATAATGTGTTTTCGCTTCAGTATAATTTGCTATAATTGTAAAGTGGATTGCCTTAAAGAAATGATAATAATAAGCTAAAAATAAAAAATCCTCTTCGATATTAGGGAATTTTTCTATATTCTTAAAGGAATCTTTTGTAATACTCACTCCATCTACCAAGACTTTATATCTAAAATCTAGTAGTGAGTAATAAAATGATAAATATGGATCAGTTTCTATTACTTTTAAGCTTTCTTTTACATGTTATAAACGAATTTTTTCATACCATTCATTTAATAATTCCATCAATTGCTTATTACTTTTTTCTTGAACAGTCATAATATCCCCCTTTTCTCTGTAAAGGCTTGATCTGATAGTAACAGGAAATAGATAGTTTATAATTAACTACGATTTTTTTCGTGAATAATAAAGGCGTACTTATTTTGTTGATATAGTCAATTTGTTTTAAAACAGACCGTCTGTAATAGGCGGTCTGTTGTTTGTTATGGTCGGCGACTGCTATTCTTTTACTCATCTCATATTATATTTAGTTTAAGAATTGAGAATAGAAGAATAGGATTAGAAAAATTAATGTTTTGCCAAATAATTTATTGAATAGACTTAAAGGGATAAACAGCTCTCCTATGGTAAGGCTTTTGAGTTTATTCCTGTTTGGGTTTTTTAACAATTCTTTAAATGTTCGAAAGTTTATTTTATTAACGAAAGACCAACTTGGCATAGCTTTTATATCTGAATCTATTTTGAAAATGATATGAATACTATGTGTATGAAAGCCACCTATACTTAAAATAAGCATAAATCCTAAAATAATGAACCAAGTCATTTTCTAGCACCTCCTTCAGTATTTAATATTAAGATATTAATAACGTTGAGGAAGTGTGCTATTGTCCATGAAAAATATTGAGAAATTGTTGAGGGAACGTTGAAAATATTGCAATGCAATCGATCGCAGCATAGTTAACTATGCTTGTCCTTGTTATTTTTGTAAAAAAAGGAAAAGAGAACAGTTGCGTAGACTGTTATCTTAAGGAGCGGAAGCGCTGAACATTTTGCAATGACAATGATTCAAGCCTTCCAATTATAGTGTGTGCAAATCGTTACAATTCATACATTAAAATTACTTTATTATCGAGTGAGTGTATTAGAAAGTACAAAGAGCACTTTTCAAAAGTGCTCTTTGTACGGCGTACATTAGGACTTGAAAGAGGCATCATTGCAATTTGAAAGGAGATATCTATATACAACATATGAAGATGATTTGAAAAGGTGACGATAAAAACAAAAGAGCAGTAAGGATGTACGAATTTCTCAGCTTCAGGGGAATTGGAGAAGGGGGGGATTTATATTGTTAGGGAGATTTTCGAATGCTGTTCCACTATAATATCGATAAACTATGCAGATGAATAATAAGAATGAAATTGTTAATTAACGGAAAATTCCGTTAAAATTTTATGACATTAAATCAGTTTGCAAATATATCCATAAAAGGTATGGTTAATTTATGTTAAAAATTCACAAGAGAGGTGGTTATGTGAAGAAAAAAAGAGATTTTCTTTTTAAGTTTGTGTCGTCGTTAGTATGTTTAATTTTTATTTTGCAGACATCCTCAGTAAGTTTTGCAGAAAGCTCTTCTGAGCCTTTAGCACCTAAACATGTTAATAGTTGTGATAAACTATTGGAAAGTATTTCTGTTGAAGAGATTGAGAGAACTGTATCGTTGGAGAATAATACTGAAACTAGTGAACTACCCGCCATTTAACGTCCTAATGGACTGTTTGAAGTGGGGGCTTCTCGGTTAGTCGTTACTTTTGATAGCTAACGAATTCGTCCTAAGACAACCGAGCTAACTCCCTCGTTCCAAGGGTTATTTTATTGCTATCTATGCTAACGCTAATAGGCGTATTGCCTCATTTTTGATATTGATAGCTGCGTTATAATCTCTATCGAGATTTACACCACATATACAAGAATAGACTCGCTCAGACAATGACATATTTTTCACATTTCCACAACTGCTACATGTTTTTGTGGAAGGAAACCATTTGTCTATTTTCACAAGTTGTTTGCCTTGTTCGTGTAGTTTATAAGCTAAAAAAGAAGTGAACATACCCCAACTATTGTCAGCGACACTTTTTCCAAAATGAAGTGCTTGCGACATTCCTTTCATATTTAGATCTTCAATAGCTACAACATCAAAATGAGTAGCTAACTCTTTAGACTTATGATGAAGGAAGTTCTTACGTTGGTTCGCTACTTTTTCATGTAACTTAGCTACACGGATACGTTGTTTATTCCAACGAATAGAACCTTTTGTTCTTCTTGATAATACTCGTTGTGCCTTTGCTAATCGGTCTAACATTTCACGATAGAACTTAGGATAATTGGCTCTCTCATCCTCAGAACTAACGTATAATCGATCCATCGCAAAGTCTAATCCAACAATTGTTTCTACTTCTTTTTGTACAATCGCTTTTTCGTATTCAGTCAAGATAGACACATAGTATTTACCAGTAGGTGTCATAGAAATCGTACATGACTTGATTACATGGTCTTGTGGTATTTCTCTATGCTGCTTGATACGTACCATTTTCAGTTTTGGCAATTTGATATGACCGTTAAGCAATATAATATTTCCGTTCACTACATTCGTTGTATAAGACTTTCTGTCTTTTTTGCTTTTGAATGTTGGGAAGTCATTTTGACCACGAAAGAAATTCCTATAGGCAGTTTGTAAGTTTAGTTGAGCATTTGCCAATGCTAATGAATCAACTTCTTTTAACCACTCAAATTCTGCTTTGTATTTCGCAGGAGTGGGAAGCTTTTGTTTCATGAGTTGTTCCTTATCATCTTTGTATTTTTCGTACACTTCTTTTCGTTCAGCTAACATTCTATTATACACGAAACGTACACAACCGAAGGTTTTACGCATAAGATGTGCTTGTTCTTCTGTTGGATACAAACGGAATTTATACGCTTTATTATACTTTGTCATATCATTTCACCTCACTTTTCACCTTGATTTTCAATATATTTTTTTACTACGTCTATTGATGAACCACCAGTGGTTAGTAAGCAAAAACTTCTTGACCAAAACATCTCTTTCCATAGTTTTTTTCTCACTTGTGGAAAGTCCCTCTTGATGAGACGAGAGCTTGCACTTTTATAAGCATTGATGAATTTTGCCATTTCTGTATTAGGGTGTGCCTTGAACAAAATATGAACATGATCTATATCATGATTCCATTCAACTAATGTTATGTTATAGCTTTCAGATAGTCGAACAAACATCTCTTTTGCATAGTCTGACATACCATCATCAAATACATTTCTTCTGTATTTTACGACCAATACAAGATGATAATACAACAAGAATACTGAATGGTTATTACTATCTAATTTCATTAATATACCAACCTTTATCATTTATAAGACTGATTATATCAGAGGCAACATAAAATGCAAAACCTTTTGGGTACGCCAAACTGAAATTCATCTCCCACCTACCGTTGGTCTACGCCCTTCACATGCTTGAGGAAGGAGAATTCTTTCGGGGAATTCGTTAAATAAAGGGTGTGGGATTTACTTGCGGTAAGCATTTCCTTATCTAACAATAGACAAAGTTATTAAAAAGGGGAAACGTTGATAAAATAAAGGGCATCATTCTATGAATGATGCCCTGATCATGTTATACATTACTTACTGAGTTACTTTTTCAATTGTAGGCATTACAGCAATTGGTGGTAATGATGCAGTCCAACCAACTGCATATACGTTTAATTTATCACCTATTGTGTAGTCTTCACCACTTGAAATAGGAACTCTTAAAATCTTATTCTGAGAAACTAACTCCCACCAATCATTTTGATAAGCAAGTGCTTCGTCCTTTGTAGAAGTAGCAGCAACTACAAAGTAATGATTATCTACTGAAATAACATATCCAGTAAAAGGTTCTTGTTCTTGGTTCTGAATAGAATGAATTGGTGTAGCGCTTACCGACGACTTATTGGAATCTGCAAAAGCTGGTGTTAATCCGAAAGTAAATCCACATCCTAATGTTAAGGTTGTTACGGCTGTTACTAATTTTTGTTTTTTTGTAAACATCATATATCCCCCTTATATTTTATCCCTACACTATCCGTTTTCTATTTATATACATCTAAGGCCTTTTAATATTAAGATGTTTAACAATTCTGTCACAATCACCCCATAAATGTTAATATTATCTATTAATGGGAGTGTATTTATGTTATAATTCACTAGGTGAACTATTATTGTTCCTTTCATCTTTTGATGAATGTATGCCCTTCCTTAAATGTAAATATGTTCGATTTTATTGGTGAAGAGGGAAGAAATCCCTCTTCTTTTTTTGTCTCTTGTAAAGTTCAAGGGTGGCATAAGGAGTAAAAAAAGAGGGGGAGTGGAGTACTAACTATTACCTGAAATCATCAAAAAACACAATGTTATTGGTATAGGGGATTTGCTTGTATCAATTCAAAAAATGAAGTGATAAGACTTCTAACCGCAAGGAATCCCCACTTTCACTTCGCTTAGAAGTGAAAGTGGGGGGAGTTCAAAAATATAATCTTCTATTTTTCTTAATGCACTCTCTATAGACCTACTTCTCTAAATGCAGAACGCACTGTTTGTGTTGTACCAAAAGGAACATCTCCATTTTTCGTAAGTATTTGAGCGACTCTGACCAATACTTTTACAGCATCTTTAAAGTTGGCAGTTGGCCATAGATTCTGTAATGCCTGGTACCATAGCTTTGCAGCCTTATCAGTACCAATTTCCATAGAAACCAAATAGAAAACTCTATTAAAGATACCACTATTAATATGAACCCCATTATTATCAGAACATCCGTCATAATAGTTTTTCATATGATCTGGTTGTGGATCTGTGCCCATTAATGGATTATCAAATGCTGTTCCTGGTGCTTTCATAGAGCGTAATGCCTCACCAAATAAACTAGGGCCCATAATATCATTTCCTATTAACCAATCTGCGTCGTGAGCTGTTTGACCGTTTGAATGTTGTTTAATAGCGGTGCCAAAAACATCAGAGAAATGTTCATTTAAAGCACCAGATTGACAAGAATATTCTAGATTAGCAGTGTATTGTGTTACTCCATGTGCTAATTCATGACCAATTACATCTTTAGAATTAGCAAAATTAATAAAGATGTTACCATCCCCATCACCAAAAGTCATTTCATCCCCATCCCAAAAGGCGTTTAGAAAGTTAGTGCCATAGTGTACATTTAAAATTAAATCTAAGCCCCGATTATCAATGGAATCTCGATTTAAAACGTTTTTAAAATAATCGCGTACAATACCAGAGTACTCATATACTTTATTAACTATGTCATCTTGAGTATCAGGTTCTCCTTCAGAGCGAACTAATTTTATTCGTTGTACCCATTGATTTTGGCAATCATATATTTCACGTCTAGATCCGCCAGTTGATTGTAATGATACAGTTGTATTATCAGTAAAACCTGCTTCTAATTCTGTTACATGAATCGTTTTTTGTTTTCTTTTTGTACGACTGTCTTTACTCTCTTTAATGCTCATTTGTGATCCGTCTACGCCAGCTCTTGCCATATGGGCTAGGATAGATGGGGGAATAAAACTACATTTAACTCCCTTGTGATTTTGACACATATAAAACACTCCTTTTTATTTAAGATTCAGCCCCCAGTATCTCCTGAAAATAATCGAATATACCTGTTTGAATAATCAGTTATATGTTTCTCAAAAAATAGATTAGGATAAAAATTAATACAGAGATGGAAAGTATAAGTGTGTACTATTAGACAATCTAAATTAAAAATTGGCTTTGTTAAGTTACATAGGAATATAAAAATTAAAAGAGGGTGAGTATATATGTTGATATGCTCAATCAACATATATTGGAGGAAAGAATAATGCGTGAAAAAAAGATATTTATTATTCGTCATGGTGAAGCGAAAGATAATGATTTCAATTGTCCATTAACATCAGAGGGAATAAAACAAGTGGAAAATATGGTAGTATCTCTTCTACAAACAGAAGAGATAAAAGAATGCAAAATAATTTCTAGTGAATATCAAAGGGCTGTGGAAACAGCTGAAATTTTTGCTAAACATTTGGATTTGGATTTTTGTAAAGATCCGAGATTAAATGAAATTAATATCGGAAGTAGTAAAGAAAATTTGAAGGAAGAATTAAAAAAACGCTTTGAATGTGTAAATTCAAAATTTGAAGGCGAAGGCGGAGAATCAATTCATCAAGTTATGGAACGAACACATCAAGTGATAAGGGACATAATAAATGAAAATAATAAAAATAATTATATTTTAGTAACACACAGAATTCCCGCTTTACTCTTATTACATTATTTTGATAAGCAATTTGGCTTTGATAAAGCATGGAGCTTAACTTCACCAGATGCGTATTTAATAAAAATAAGTGAAGAGAGATTCAAAGTTGAACATATAAAAATATGAATATAAAAATTTAGTTTATAGGTGTCTATATAGCCGTAAACCATTTTAGTAATAGTTAACTTATTTTTGTAATAAAGCGATTATATTTATTGGCATTACGTGATTATTTGAAAATCTTTCAGGAGGTATATAAATGAATTATCCTTTTGAAAATTTAGTTTTTGAGGGAGGGGGAATCAAAGGTATTGGATATGTAGGAGCTTTAGAATATTTAGAAACTGTAAAAATATATTATCAAGCATTGAAAGGTTTGGAGATATGTCTGCAGGAGCAATTACAGCTAATCATTTCAGGATTTAAAAGAGAAATTAATAACATCTGGCAAACAGGTAGGGAAAGAATTCTTCCGAACATATGATGATCCAAACAATAAAAGTATAAAATAAAGTTAGTATGGAAGCTTGAAAAATTTCATTTTGAAGTGGTGTTATTTAATTTTATAACACAAGCCTAGCTTTTAAAGTATCAACTAAATCGGATCCAGCTTTGTGATATCCGAAATCTTGTTTAGCGGGATTTTTTGTTCCGGCTACTCTTTCATTGCAGCTCTTGCAGGTATATAGTATTAAATTATTTTCTGGCTATGTGTGGAAAAAGATAAATGAGTTTGGATCTAATCAACAGTTAATTCTTGCTTCTCCTAAATGACTAAATTAAAAAAGAATGAAAATAGGGTATAGTTAATAGAAGTAAAAAGTCTTGCATTTCAATCTATATGAAAATAACTAGCAGATATTGTTACCTGCTTTTCAAAGAAACAACATACCTCTTCACAATTGAATCTTAAACGAACAAAAGTCTGGTTTTATACAACAAGTCAAAGAAAGCGGAATATTGTCAGGATAGATAATTGAACGAAACTGACTTTGGGCTCGTTTGATTTGTTAAAAGTCGTAAAGAGGTAAGTAATTCAGCTAGATAGTTTCTATTGTTATAACGACTTGAGCATGATCAGATTGTTTGTCATCCTTAATCCCATCAGCTTTTAAATGGTCATCTAAAACTTTATAGTTTGTAATTCGGCCAACCTTATAAGGGTTTCTTTCATTAAAAGCATTAGATACAAGGATATAGTCTAAAACATTACCAAGTTTATTATAATAATGTGTTGGTATCCTTTTTTGTCCACTAGGGTTAGGGGCTATATCAAAAGCATCATAAATTGTGTAACTATATATACTTTGTTTTGCTTCCAATGTAAGATTATTATAGGGTATCCCATTTATTTCATACACACGTTCTCTATTTGTTAACGCTTCCAAAGGAATTGAATGTTCATCGTCATTTAAGTCACCTAGTATTACAATTGGAATGCGGTTATGCGTTTGTAATACGTTTGTTACGTCATGATATAAAATTGTTGTTTCTAAACCTCTCTGTAATAAGGAGGCTATATGTCCTTGGGATCTGCTTCTTAGTGTGTCCAATACGATTTTATCCCACGCTTCGTTAGGTATAAAATCGGGAGTTTTAATTACGGGACGCTTAGATTTTAAGTGAGCCACATAAAAAATAATGTCTCCAATATCTTGAATATTTATTTTTGCTTTGATTGGTGTTCGACTAAATTTAAAATCATGTGTTATAGGGAGATCGTCTCTAGTGAAAGGTGGGACTATTACTGGATCTACAGAAGTAATAGGGTATTTTGAACCAATTGCAACTACAGGAGAGGTATATACTGTATTATTTGCTGGATCTGTAGTTGGCATCTCAACTGTTGAGAAATAAGTAAATCCAGCCTCTTTAATTAATTCTCTTAGAGCATCGACACTAAATACTTCTTGAAAACCTATAACATCACAGTTCATATTTAAAAGTTGGTCTTTTATCCATTTCTTCTTACTTTCCCATGCTTCGCTTGAATAAACTGAACCAGGCTTATACCATGCCATGGGTGGTTTGGAAAATTGATATAAGTTAAATGTTCCACAACGAATTTGCATAATTTTCTCCTTAATTTATTTTTAAATCTTACCTACAATATGATTTTGTATTCTTAGCTATAGATTGTAATTAATAGCATATTTTTATTTATCCTTTTTTTAACATAAGATTTCTTCTTTAAAATGTGAAGGGGTGAAACACCAATTTTAGCGGAGAGATGAATCTTGGTAGGCATAAGCCTACATGTAATTTAAGAAATTGAGTGTCTTCAATTAGAAATTTTCTGATATAGTGGTGTAGTATAAGAATTTTTAAGGTAGCTCTTAAGAGAAGAGTGCATTTATATTAAAAAAATCTTGATATGAAAATCTAAATTGTATACTATATAGGTATATTATTATTGCGTTTAATTTTGTTTATTCCCACACCTTATGTGTTGTGGTTGAGTTGTAGAAGCAAGTTTTGTTCTTGTTTCAATTGTGAAAGGGCTTCTTTGAGCCGATTAGTGCACATATAGCTTGTTTTGCTATGCACATTTTTAATCGACTTGAAGAAGCCTTTTTTTGTTGTTTTCAAGTTTGCAGGTGGGGTTATTTATGATTCATAACATAACAAGATGAAAAGAGATAATGTTTGAATAGTATTAGTTGATCCAAAGAGTAATCTAAAGAGCCGAATGATATATTTACTGATATAGATAAGTTAGCGGAGAGTACGATTGAAGAACTACGATTTTAATCATGTGAAGGTAGTTTATACAGGGGAAAAGGAAGAACTAAGTGATAGGAATACTTGGATCTTCCTTTTTTATTGCAACTAGAGATTTAGAATGAATGATTATACATATAAAAATGATTTAGCGGAAAAATTTCATTTAATTTCAATGAATAGAAGAAAAAGTAAAAAAATTCATAAAGGGCTAGTTGAAGTACGATTCATTTGCATAATCGAGAGGGGAAATGTATTGGTGAAACGTCTTGTTTCTTGCTGACCAAGAGAATGCAGACTGATTAGTGGAGAGTAAGAGCGTATTACTACTCTTATAAAGGAAATTACATTAGAAAAGGGTCTGTCAGTGTTTACAATTTATTTGTTACATCGGTCTAAAAGAATTTGGATGGAGAAGTAAATGCTAAGTGAGAACATGAACGACATTTCTAGAACTTGAACAATTGTGATTGCACCAATAATAGAAATTGTTCTTTTTGTTAAATAGTGAAAATTAGAAGCAGAAGAGATAAAAGCGTTAAAGTGGACTGAAAAAGTGACAGAAAGAGAACAAGGACTAACATTAGTTATAAACATATCTAATAAGAAGTGCTATCGGATTTATACAGAAGGAGGAATATTACTAGAAAATATATGAATGTATGTAAAATTTGAGGTGAATCTACCCAATTTCTATACATTAGTTGAATGAAATAATAGATAACTCAGGATTATCTAACATCCATTTCTCAGTTGAATTTTCTTAGATAAATAGCATGAAATATAGTATGTTCTCACTCATTTTTATAAGGATAAAATATCATTTTATTTTTATAAAAATGAGTGAAACAGAACGATTCACCATATAAGAATATTCGACTATAATGAAACATTGTACGTCATTGTAATATTAAGATGTTTTAAGATTAAAGTGATTATTAGTCATAAAATATGAGTTTCGAGACCTCAGCAAAATATTGCAATGCTTTATATACATGAGATTGTAAAAATTATTTTATTAAAATTACTGGAGGCTGATGAAATATGATAATAGATCATATAAGCAACAATGTAGTAAAAAAATTGGAACAAACGGTGCGCTATGAAAAGAAACAGGTACAGGTATTACGTGTAAGTAAAAGTAGTTCTAATATGCACGCTTACATGATTTTCCCAGAATTCTCAGAGGTTAAAATTTCAAATACCGAACTGGATGAATATATAGAAAACCTTTCAACAAGTCTGAAATATGTCATTGACCGCAAGTTAAATCAGCAAGAAATTGAAAAACAAAACCATTCTTTCATTATGACGTGCGCAGTTGAGGAAGATGGTGTTATAGATGATGAAACTATTCATTTTAATACGACGTATGTTAAGCCACCTACACTTGCGAGTAAGGTATTTAAGCTAGTGTGTGGTTTAGGAAATCGTTTGAATAGCTTAAAGGAGTTACATATAACAGTATTAAATAATAATATTAATCGAATCGAAATAGAGTTTTATAATGAAAAAGAAATATATGTAGCAGTAGAAAAAGAAGAAATTGCAAATGCGATTATGGGGGCGTATACAAAAGCCAATATCTATTATTCCGCAGATCTCCGTTATGTTGCAGAAGGAAATGAAATCAAATTAAAGAGCATTAAGCCAAAATTAGCGGGTGATGTGTTGTGAAGCGAGAAAAAAGGATGATTGGAGTTTTATGTACATTTGTTTTTATGATCTTAGTACTCATACCTTTACATACAGCTCATGCATCTGTAAAAGTGGATTTTAATGAATTGAAAGGAAATGATGTTTCTTCATCTTTTAAAGAAGGATTAAACAATCGAACAAAAACGACAGAGAAAGACGATTCATTTGGGTCATCAATTATACAAAAAGTTGAGGGTATGTATGCACCAGCTTTTAAAGTAGGGGTAAATATCTTTTCTATCTCTTTCATATTAGGTGTTATTGTCATGGTTATGGCGTTAATAACAAAGAATGGTCAATGGATGAAATGGGCAACAGGGAGTATGATTTTCTCGTTCGTTAGTATGATGGCGATGAGATTAAGTGTATATTTCTTATTTAGTTCGGATGTATTTTCGTTTATGAACATTTTTACGGATTTTTTAGACCTGTTTAAATCAACAGCACTTATTTTTACACCCTTTATGTTAATTGCAGGAATTCGTTTACGAAGAATTCATGAGAGTACAAAACAACCTGAGTATTATCGTTGGTCTAATCGCGTTATAACGGGATCTTGTTTGCTATGTATGTTAGCCGTACTGGCTCCATGGTTATTTGCGAATATGTAAAGAAATATATATAGATACAAAAGGTACTGAATGAACATTCAGTACCTTTTATCAACCCATCTGATTTTTCCTTTCATATTTTGCAAATATTTCCTCTGATATAGGGGATAATTCGTTCAATTTTTAATTGTTTTTTTTTGTAAAGGATTTCCTTTTGTAGAATGAACACTCCTTGTATTAGAGTTGGTATGCCTACAAAACAGACGAGGAAGATAGAAACTAAAATAATATTTTACTTAGAAAAGTATTTCTCGTGTTTAAAAATGACTTAATTTATTTTGAAAGGATTGCTTGTTTTGAAAAGAAATCAAGAATATGCCGCTTTACGAAATTCTATCTTGATAGGTTGGCTGCTCACAATTATCACTATGGGCCTATCTATCTATTTTTCTTCTATTGTATATTTACTAATTGGATGTTTCATTTTGTCATTAAAATACGGATTAATGGGCACTATAAAGAATGTAGAAAAGCGTTTGCCAACTTGGGCTAATTTTGGAGTAATTGAAAAGCCAGTGAACCGGAGGGTGACAAGACCGTTTCAATTTCGGGGCGGACTCATTGTTTCATTAGCATTAGGATTCATAGAGATGGTGATAAAAGGTTTATGTATCTCATATTATATTTTAGGATTAGAAACTCATGTATATCGTTTAATGCGTAGAAACACAAGAGTGTGAAAGGAAGGCTTATATTATGAAAGTACTAATATTTGAATTAATTCTAATTGTGCTTCTGATACCGATTAATATTATGGTCAAAAAACATGCACCAAAATGGAAAGGGAAAGCCGGAGAAAAGATGGTAAAACGTATATTAAGCAAATTAGATCACGAAAGGTATCGGGTGTTACATGATGTGACGGTTCATACAGAGTATGGTGATACAACTCAAATTGACCATATTATAATCGCGGAAACAGGTATATTTGTTATAGAGACGAAGAACTATGAGGGCCGGATCTATGGAAGTGAGAAGGCAGCAAGATGGACACAAGGTATTTTTAGAAAGAAACACTCTTTTCAAAATCCATTTCGACAAAACTATAAACACATGAAAGCAATTGAATGGGTGATGGATCAACAGCTGCCATGTATTTCTATTGCAGCGTTTCATTCAAAATGCAGTCTAAAAAGAGTAAATGTTCATTCTAAACATAAACATGTCCTATATTATAACGATCTAAAAAAATGTGTCGAATCCTATATTGATGTGAAACTAACAAAGGACGAGGTCGAGCATATCTACCAAACTATTTTGCGAGCAAATATTACCGATAAGGATATTAAGAATAAACATGTGAAGTATTTACAGAATAAGTTTGCTAAACAATAAGAAATGGAGATAGGAACATGGTATATATAATTGGATTTTTGGTAATTATCGTAGTAGTTATTCGTCTTAACATGAAGTATTACCAGTTAAAAGGAAACTCAAAAGATTTTGTGATGAAAAAGAAGGATTAAGGATATATTTTAGTAATAGAGGTAATAGAATACGTATATTATTTTGGACGTCACCAAAAGGCCATAAGAACCGTTTTACAATCAATAAATACATATCTCACTATATACCTATTGATGGATGTAGGTGATAAAATAAATAAAAATAAACAGGAGGTTTAGTTGTGAAAGAAGTGTTAGATGTTGAAACGTATTTAAAGAAAATGAAGAATCAGAAAATAAATTATGACAAAGTATTAAGAAAAATGATTAAAGATTGGGGGGCAAGGAACGAAAGACCAAAAGTGTTACTTCATTCATGTTGTGCTCCTTGTAGTACTGCTTCATTGGAATTTCTTGCAGAACATGCAGATGTTACAATCTTCTTCTCAAACTCGAATATCCATCCGAAAAGTGAATATATGCGCCGCTCGAATGAACAAAAGGTTTTTGTAGAAAAGTTCAATGACCGTACAGGGCACACAGTAGGATTTATTGAAGATGACTATCGTTCGAATGTATTTTTTAAAATGGTAAAAAAAGAAGGTTTGGCAGAAGAGCCAGAAGGTGGACTTCGTTGTGCAGCATGCTTTGATATGAGATTGGATCGTTCAGCTGAGGTAGCACAAGAAAGAGGATTTGATTACTTTGGTAGTGCAATTACTCTTTCTAAAAATAAAAATAGTCAATTAATAAACGAACTTGGAGTTGGTGTGCAACAAAATTATGATTCACGTTATTTACCGAGTGATTTTAAAAAAAGTAATGGATATCAGCGTTCTATTGAAATGTGTAATGAATATGATGTTTTTCGTCAATGTTATTGTGGATGCTCATTTGCAGCAGAAAAACAAGGTATAGATTTACGGGCGGTGAACAAAGATGCAATAAATTATCTGAAAGAAAATAATCTTAGTTTGAAAAAAGAGATTTAATGGAGAGAAATTTGATGTGAAATTAACATATGACCTACAACAGAAACGTATTATGTTTCTAAATGATAAACGTAAAAAGCTAAAATAGTTTTGGGATAACTCCTTACTGGCTAAAGTTCTAGAGAAGAAAAAACCAATAAGGAGTGTTTTCTTAATCGCGCATTGCCCCTGCCTCTCGGGAAGTCATTGCTCCTTGTCCGGCTCTTACATCATTTTGAATTTCTTGTTTCACTTTTTGTGCATCAGTTTCAGCAAAATCTGCTTTCATAACAGAACCAGGACTTTTTATAGCTTTTTTATGATCTTGCATAAAACTCCTCCTTAACTTAACGTTTCACAACCTTATTATTTACAAAAATACACTCGGTATACCCTACTCAATTAATTGAACGTGTCTCATGTAAAGTACAAGGTAGAAATTAAATAAGTTTCCAAACATACTATTTTATATAAGAATTTAATATTATAAAATCCTTAATTTTATATATAAAATTAATAAGAATTATGATATGATGAAAGTAACAAAATACTTCTAAAACTATCTTGCAAAAGGACACACCTACGCATACATATGCCATAGGTGTGTCCTTTTATTTGTTTTAAAACCTCGGAAACAAAAGGGGAGATATATGTTGTGTACTAATGAAATTACACCGGTAAATATACCTTTAAAAAGATTGTAAAAGCAAAAAAAGAATGACAGAGGCACAGTATTGGAATGTCCGGAATTTGAAAATCCCTCATTTAAACTTGTTTTTAACGATCACCCGAATTGGATTCAGACTTGTAGTTGTAATTATCGAGCGGTCAATTCAATTTATATTCCATTTGTTTATTAGGTAGAGCGAAACGTTTATTAGGAGAATAATACTTAATGAAATCTTGGATTAAGTTTATTTGCATTGCATCATTAGTTTTTTAAATGACTGCATGTAGCAGTAAGACGCAAACAACAAATGACTCGAGACCTGCCCAAACCATGCAAAAGGGTATACAACAGAGTGTAGAAGGGCAACGTATTGTTGATATTCCAGAAGCCTATAAGGGTTAAATTAAAAAACTTAGAAACAGTTAAAGGTAAGGTAGTAAATGGAAAAGATGGAGATACAGACGTGAACATAAACAGGAAAAAGCATATCGTTAAATTACTTTTACTAGATAGACTTGAATCTGTATCTCAAAAATTTAAACTGAAGAGATGTAAAAGGAAGCATCTTAATTATAAAAGAATCAACTAAAAGGTAATATGATCGTGGACTAAAAGCGGACAAGTATGACAGAAAATTAGCATATATATTTGTGAAGTAATACATATAGACGAATTGAAGGTCAAATTAGGAAATGGCATTGTAGCCTATATTTTAAAAACTAACACTACGCTGCTGCCATAAATGATAGAAAGCGAAAAGGAAGCAAAAGTATCAAAGGTTGGCGTGTGGAGTATATAAGATGTTGTAGAGGAAAAGAAACAGCTAACAGCTTTATAACCATCATGATGTGGCTTAGTGCTCAATGTATACTTAATCAGTTGTAATACAACTACTCGTATAAAAATGGAGGTTTCATGAATGAATGAGAACAAAAGAAATATGATCTTATCCTTTATTATTTCAATAATATTTATTTTCGCGAGTCTATTGCCATTTAGTAGTAATGAATATGTGTATGTTATCTTAAAAATTGGTGCTGCAGCTGGTGTAATTAATATTGTAATGATGAGCGTTTTCTTGTATTTTCAAAGCGGAAAAACAGGAAATCTGTTGAATTAATACAGTAAGGTTTCATAGTTTCCTTACCCGTATTAAAAAGAAAAAAGGGATGACTGGGAAGATATCAACAATTGGATACAGTCTATTGAAATAGGGTACTCGAAACACGGAAATAAACTAGTCATATATTAGCAAATGTTTTGCATTAAAAAAACAGGTGAGGCGAAAATAAGATGTCGATCATTCAAAAGTATCACATTGCAATTGCTTGGACGATAGCTACTAGTGCAATGCTCATAAGTTTGATTTTTAGTGGGTGGATGAAGCTGCCTCCATGTGATTTGTGCTGGTATCAAAGGATGGCCATGTATCCATTAGTGTTAATATTGGGAATAGGAATGTATAGAAAAGATCCTAATGTAAGTGTATATGCATTTCCATTTGCATGTATTGGATTAATAATAGCTGTCTATCAAATTACGATTCAGGCTTTTCCAACAAGTGAACTGAAGATATGTTCAGTAGGTGTTTCTTGTACAGAAGATCATTTGAATTTGTTTGGTTTCATCTCGATTCCTATGCTATCTTTTATTGGGTTTTTAGCCATCATAATTCTTTTATATATTAAACCTGACAGGGAGACAGAGACCAAACAATATAGTATTTAAGAACTATATACTTAAACGAAAAAATACTTATGAATTGATAATAAAAATGAAATTAAAAAAGGAGAAATTAGAAATGACAACAATGCAAGTAAGTAATGACATGTACAAAATCCCAGAGGCGGATGTAGAATTATTAAAGATTATGGCCCATCCAGTTAGATTACAGATCGTGAAAGAACTAGAACGTCGCAAAGTTTGTAATGTAACAGAGTTAACAGATCTATTAAAAGTACCGCAATCAACCGTATCTCAGCATTTATCTAAGATGCGTGGCAAGATTCTACGCTCGGAAAGAAAAGGGTTAGAGATGTACTATCATATTGCAAATTCCAAAGCATGCCAGATTGTTAGTGTACTAGGTTTATAATTAGCTCAAACTAAATAGCAGATTATAAGATTAAAGATAAAATAAGGGCAGCCTGATATGGCTGCCCTTATTTTATTTGTGATTTTGCATATATTTTTGCACATTTAGTATAACAAACATTATTCTTTCCTATCAAACTTCAATCTTATTTTTTCTCAATATGCTTTGTTTACTTTTATATTATAATCAACTTAGTTCTTTTTATTTATGCATATTTCCTGGGGTGAATCCTTTTGCTGAGGATTCCTTTTTTGTATCTAAAATCTACAAATAAAAAGATAAGATCCGGGAACACGATCTTATCTTCAGCACAAGGAGTAAACAAAGGGATAACCATCATATTTTTATTATATTTTATTTTTTGTTAATTTAGAATATTGAAATCGTAATTAAAAAGTATATCAATATTGAGAAATTTATTGTCGAATTAGCTAAAGATGATTCAAAAATCCAATGTAAACTTTTAGCCAGAAGTTTACTTTCATTCATAGGGTTATCGTTAACAAAATGTGAATATCGTACGCTAAAAAATCACCATAAATTAAGCCGCCTTAGAGATGTCATTTTAGGAGCAGTTAAAAACAAAAAGTGGCAGTTTTTTTGGGAGGTACGGAACAAAAGTCTTGAAACAAGGCATATGGGCCACTCTGAAGTAGCATTTTACCAGATTCAATAGAACATCCAAACAGGGTTTACTTTATTGGGATAAATATGTATTGCACAGAATTACACTTTATTTTTAATTGAATATTTTGAATTTTAACGAAAAACATACCTACCTTTCATATCATAGATATATTCCTCTTCGGATTCATATATAATTTTCATTATCAAATATTTACACTGGAGGTAATTATATGAATTTGTAAATAGAAAGTTTATATATAATATTTCATACATTAGAGAGGGTGTATTGTAATGGTAAAACGAGATATTTCTCCAAGAGATCTTGGAGGTAAAGAAGATTCCCCATTTTTACTTTCTAAAGAGGAATGGATTACGATTCAAAAATATACAGGTGATGGAGCATATGTGCCTGTGAATGAAGCTGAGATGCGTAAAGCTTTAGCACTTTCATCTTCAGATGAGATGCCGGATTTTAATGAATTATATTCTGTTTATACAAATGTTAAAAGTCACTGTCAAAATTGGACAGATAACACATATAGAGAAGTTCTTGGAGTTGCTAATGAAATTGTAAATTATGCAAGGAGAGCAAAAGTTTACTATAAGCCATTACTCGATTATTTACCCGCTATTATAGATGGCGATACTGAAGCTTTAGAAATGTTTAAGAAAATATGTGAGCGGTTAGCAAAGGAAGCAGCTGAATTTGGTGATCATGCCGGTGCATTGGCAACCATGATTGGAACATTTGCAAATGATACGGCAAATGATTATCAGAGTTTAACAGTGGTTAAGGATAAATATGATAAAAAGTATGGAGAACATAGTGACGAAGTAAAACAGCTTAGAGCTTCGGTAGAACGATTAAGAGAAGATCTAGAGAAATATATGGATGAGTATGAAGACTATCAATCTCAATCATGGTTATCGCTGTTACTTGGACCTGTTTTTGGATTTGCATTAAAAGGAATTCTCGACAGTACAAAAGGTAAAGCATTAAAAGCGAGAATTGATGCTACAAAACAACAAATTGAAGAATCCGGTAAAATAATACAAAGAAATGTTTATCTGATGTCTTTACTTGATAAAACAGATACAGGAACAGATAAAATCCAAGAACAAATGGCTGCTGCGTTACCTATCATACAGAAAATTCATGGCATTTGGAATTCTCTTCATAGTGATCTTGATGAACTATCTAAAATTGTTATGGAAGATATTCGTGATGATCCAGAATTTGCTGATCTTGGAGTTGAATTGGCTATTATGCAGTGGGAAGCTGTTGGAAAACAAGCGGATGACTTCCGAGTTAATGCAGATGTTGGATTTGTTGTTGAACAATACACAGCTTAAGTATGAAATAGTAATGTCACCTATAATATAAACCGCTCTTATATAGGAATAAATGATAAAAATACAGTTCGGGATATAAAAATCTAGAGACAAAAGAAGAATAAGAAGGATAAATTTTCATTTATTCCATACATTCTTTCTTTTGTCTCTCATTTTTTAAATGGAGGAATTCATAATGGTCAGTAGTATTGATTATAAAGTTTTGTATGAGGAATTGTTAACAAATCAACAAATTCCCGGAACATCTTACTTAAATGCAACAAGAACAAAATATGAGATTCGTGATTTATTCGTTGATTTAAGAGAAGTATTTAAGTCTATTGAAGACAGTGAATTAACACCAAGTATGATTTCAATTTTTGCGGATGTAGTCCAAATTCCTAACAAATTCAGCTGTACTTTAAAAGATATGCAATTAGTTATTCGAGCAAGAAGAGTGGAAATACAATCAGAAGGGGCCGCAGAGATTTTACTGGATTATAAGAATGGAGGGAAGTTATCTCAGTTGACCATATATGGTATTGAACTTTCTGGAGTGTTACATGCAACTCCAATTTATAATCAAAGTTCTCCACCTCCTTATTCTATAGAGCTCACAAATAAAGGTGTAAGATTGTCCGATAAGGATGGAATATTTACTGCAGAAGAAATTACACACGTAGTCCCAACATCACAACTTCCAAAGCTTTTTACTTCAGTTTTCCAAGTAGCATGTCTATTTTTTGAATCAAGACCTGATATTGCAGCCAATCAGTTAAATTGGTTAAAGATGTTTACTACCCAATATGACGGACTAACTTCATTGTGTGTACAAAGCACTTCATTGATGGCTATATTAACTGCTAATCGTGGTGATAATACGTTTGTGCCCCGTTTAGATAAAGAACTCTACAAAGATGAAATTAATGCTTTTTTAGGAGCTGCGCAGCAATTTGAGGCGCAATATCATCGTTACTTAGATAAAAATTTGGCAATTGATGATCGTAAAAATGCAGCCTTGCTCATGCTAAAGCATGAACAAGATACCTTATTATTTAAAGAAACATTAATTAATCAAGCAAAAAACAATTTGAAAAATTCTCGAGATGCAATTGAGACATCTTTACGCCAATTTGACAAACAGCAAAATGTATTAACATTAGCTAAAATTGAGTTCGAGTATGGACTTAAGAAATATGAATATGAACAACAGATGAGATTAGCTTTTAAAATGGTAAGTACTGTACTAAATTTCGCACAATCTATGGGTTCCATAATTGCTTCAGGAGGAGCTTCTGCCCCTGGAGAGATAATAGGGATAATTAATGCCCTAAAGGAAATTATAGAAGCTGGTGATGAGCTATCAGCATTAGCTCAAGCATTAAAAGAAAATATGGAGAAACTAAATGACCTCGTTGAATTAATTAACAAGGTATATGCATTAGCAGAAGATATATCTGAGGCATCAGGAGATATGCAATTCCCAGATGATCTATTTGAAAAAATTAAAGATTCTGAGTGGGATATTCCTCAAGAAGATTTAACTGGTAAAGTAACTTGGGATATATTTAAGTTAAAGACAGCTGCAGCTTTAGATGATGCAATTAAGAAAGAAATTGAAGGTGCTAGGACATATCTACTAGAGTTGGACATTTTAGCTGTATATGGACAAACACTCGCTTCAAATCAAGTAGCTGTCATTCGTTGTAGTCAAGAACTATTCCGTTTGTTAATTGAAAAACATATCCATCAAGCTGATCTTGCAAGAATAGAAGAGTATATTAGAAATCTCGAGGGGCAAGAATCTGAAAATGAAGAAATGGAGCAAAAGTTGTATCAACGTTATATAGACATGAAGCAAATTCTATTTGTAGCATTATCAAATTACAAACATGCTTATAAATATTGGGCTCTCCGAGACTCAGACGTAAACCCAAATATCTTAAAAGATGTATCCGAGCTAAAAGTGGATGTGGCAACAATACAAACGGATTGTATGCAGGCTTTAAAACAATTTAATCCACCTCCTCAACTTTTTCAAAATAGAATAGTAGAAATTATAGATTCAAAAATTTTAGAGTCATTGAAAGAGCAAAGAGAAGCTTCGTGGGAAATACACTTAAATGATTCCCTTTTTGAAAATGAGTATCGTGTTCGTCTTAAATTAATGCGAATTTGGTTAGATGGAATTGACGCTACTTCTAAAGTACAAATACGGATTACGAATTCAGGACACTATTATGATAACTATATGGAGAAAAAGTTTCAATTTAATTCGGAATCCTTTAATCGAGGTTTTAGTTATCAAGGCGATACAATTATTACTGATGGAATTATTGCGGACGAATTTGCTTACGATTACTTTATTCCAAACCCTTATACAACTTGGACAATTAAAGTTCAGGATGGTCCAGATCTTTCCAATGTGACAAAAATTAGAATGGAGTTAGCAGGCTCTCTTGTTACTAATTATAAGAAAAATAATCCTGTTTTAAATAATTTAATAGAATCGCTCTAAAATAGGATGGGTAATATAACTGAAAAATATCTAGAGGAGTGTTCATATGAATCATTTAGCCTTTTCTCCACGTGAATTAGGAGGGAAAGATTCTCCTTTTCTCCTTACAATAGAAGAGTGGCATAAGTTTGCTAAATATTTAAACGATTGGATGTCAGAACCTACTAGTATCGATCAAGTGAAGGAGGCAATATATCACATACGCGACGGGATATTCAAACAAAATTGGGATAGACTCATCACAACCTCTGCATTTCGTAGATTGGTTGAAGAATCAATGGCAACTAAGTTAATCATTAGGGAAAAATGTAGGTTTTGGGACAATGGTGGACGTAAAGATATACTTATTCTTTCTCAAAACATTGTAGCCTTTGCAGATATGATTACTATTAAATATTATAATGATCTTAATCAGATAAACTTGGAAGCTCAAGATGGTAAATTATCTCCAAATACTAAAGCTAAATTTATAAATATTTGTAAAGATTTATCTAGTCATGCACAAACATATTATCAACAGTCTCAATCTATGGAAACATCCCTTTCCCAATTATATTCAGAGATTCAAAAACATGAAGACACAGTACAGAATTGGTCGTATCTGAGGTCACAATTAGCACTGCGCACCTCAGATGATTTAGCTGTTGCACAACACACAAATCTCTATTTAGTAATTCCAGTCGAGCATTCGGTTAAGTATAAGGAGAACGTTTTACCTGTTATTCGAAAAGTTCATAGAATATGGGGATCTATATCTTATGATTTAAAAGAACTAGCAGACAATATTGAGGATATCAAAAATCTAGAAGCGTTCGTTGCTGCTTTAGAGCTAGAATTGGCCTTTGAAGATTGGAAAGCAATTCGGGATGAAGCAGAAAATTTTTATAAAAATGCAGAGAACTTTTCTTGAAGAAAAGCATTTATAAGTAGATATTTTAATAAATATTGATAGTTACCATAAATGCGATTTTTTAATGAGTTGTTCGATCTGTGTATCTAGATTTTGATCCAAAGATGTATCCGAACTAAAAGTGGATGTGGCAACAATACAAACGGATTGTATGCAGGCCTTTAAACAATTTAATCTACCTCCTCAACTCTTTCAAAATAGAATAGTAGAAATTACAGATTCAAAAATTTTAGAGTCATTGAAGGAACAAAGAGAGCTTCGTGGGAAATCAACTTAAACCATTCTCTTTTTGAAAATGAGTATCGTGTTCGTCTCAAATTAGTGCGAATTTGGTTAGATGGAATTGACGCTACTTCTAAAGTACAAATACGGATTACGAATTCAGGACACTATTATAATAATTATATGAAGAAAATTTTCAATTTAATTTGGAATCCTTTAATCGAGGAATTAGTTATCAAGGAGATACAATTATTACTGATGGAATCATTGTGGAGGAATTTGCTTACGATTACTTTATTCCTAACTCTAACACAACTTTGAAAATTAAAGTTGTGTTAGGGCCAGACCTTTCTAATGTGACAAAAATCATAATGGCATTAGCAGGTTCTCTTGTTACTAATTATAAGAAAAAATCCCTAATTTATTTAAACATGTATAGATAAATTTTTAAAATAAAATGATTTATTAATCAAAAAAGGAATAGTGAGGTGTTTTATATGAATTATGCTGCAGCTTTTTCAACACATGAATTGGGAGGGAAAAGTTCTCCATTTCTCCTTTCAGTAGAAGAATGGAGAAATTTTTCTAATTATATGAAAAAATGCATCTCACTACCAACTACTCAAAGCATTCTACAGGAGAGAATATCTAATATAAATAACGGACAATTAACACAAAGTTGGTTTAACCTCATAGAAAGAAGTACCGCATATTCTACATTGGTATTAACAGGTACAGAAATGACCACTAAGGTAAAAGAAGCCTCTAGGTTTTGGGACACTGGAGGACGTGCAGCAATAATTACTCTTGCTCAAAATATTGTAGCTTATGCAAATCTGATTTGTATTAAACACCGTGATGATCTTAATCAAGTTCTATTAGAAGCACATAATGGAAATATGTCTCCAAATACTAAAACTAAGTTTATAAATATATGTAATGATTTATCTGAACACGCCCTAAGGTATCATCTGCAGTCTCAAACGATGCTGACATATCTATCTAATTTTTATACAGTCATTGGAGAGTGTAAAGATACGCATCAAAGTTGTCTAAATCTAATTTCACAGATAGCGATAAGAGATCATCTTGAATATGCCGTTGTACATAATACGGTAACTTTTTTATTAGGTGCAATTAGTAGCGTGATCCCTTCTGAAACAAAGATTTTACCTGTAATTCGAAAAATCCATTTAATATGGAGTGCTATCTCTTATGATTTAAAAGAATTAGGGGAGAACATGAGTGAGAATTTAGTTAGTCTTCCTGATATTATTGCTGCACTAGAGCTTGAATTAGCATTTGAAAATTGGAGTGTAATTCGTCAGGAAGCTGAAGATTTTTACAAAAATGCAGAGGACTTTTCTTGAAGAAAAGCATATATAAGTATATATTTTAATAGATATTGATAGTTACCACATATACGAATTTTTTAATGAAAGTCATGATATAAAAAGCTCAGAAAACTCTGTTTTCGAGCTTTTTTTCTATTTATCTGGATTAGGTGAACGATTATCATATCAACTTTAGTGTTCACAAATAATAAAGATGTTTAAAAAATAATATAGTTGTTTAAAAATAGAGATGGTATGAAGTGACCCCTAAAAGTTAGACACGGTTATTTCATTAGGCAGCTTGATAAAAGTGAGTCCGGTATTGTACCGGGCTCATTTTTAATTTTGCCTTAATCCGTTTCGTA